>JAFANO010000701.1 GCA_019232645.1 Planctomycetaceae bacterium
CCCCGGGCGGCGGCCTCGAGGGCGTCGCGGTCGGCGTCGGCGGGCACGACCACCCGGCCGCGAAGCTTGCCGTTGACCTGAACGGGGACCTCGATCGCGGGGTCCTTGAGCAGGGCCGGGTCGAAGGTCGGCCAGGGGACATAGGCGAGGGTCTCCTCGTGGCCGAGGACCTCCCAGAATTCCTCGGCGACGTGAGGGGCCATCGGCGCCAGCAGCAGGGTGAAGGTCTCCATCGCCGACTTCGGCCGGACCTCCTGGCCCGTGAACGCGTTGGTGAACTCCATCAACCGGCTGATCGCCGTGTTGAACCGCATCCCCTCCAGGTCGTCGGTGACGGCCGCGACGGTCCGCGCGACGAGCTTGGCCTGGTCGGCCGTCGGGGCGACGTCCTGGACCTTGGGGTCGAGCCGGAGGGACTCGGCGTCGGCGTCGACGATCATCCGCCAGGCGCGGCCGAGGAACCGGTAGACCCCCTCGACCCCCTTCATGCTCCAGGGCTTGACCGCCTCGAGCGGCCCCATGAACATCTCGTAGAGCCGGAGGCTGTCGGCGCCGTACGCCTCGACGACCGCGTCGGGCGTGATCACGTTGCCCCGGCTCTTCGACATCTTGTGCGCGCGGGCGTCGATCCGGATCCCCTCGTCGTCGGCCAGCACGAAGGCGTCGCCCTTCTTGACGACCCGCTCGGGATCGACCCGGACGGCCTCGACGGCCTGGGCGGGCCCGCGGCCCTTGAGGACGAAGCCGGCCTCCCCCTCCTCGACCCGCGCGGCGGAGACCCAGCGGCCGGAGGCATCCCGGTAGCCCGTGTACTCGGTCTCGCCCAGGATCATCCCCTGGTTGACCAGCTTCTGGAAGGGCTCGGGCGTGCTGACGTGCCCCCGGTCGTAGAGCACCTTGTGCCAGAACCGGCTGTAGAGCAGATGGAGCACGGCGTGCTCGGCGCCGCCGACGTACAGGTCCACCGGCATCCAGTAGTTTTCCAGCGCGGGGTCGCAGGGGCGGTCGGGGTTCTTGGGGTCGAGGTAGCGGAGGAAGTACCAGCACGAGCCGGCCCACTGGGGCATCGTGTTGGTCTCGCGGCGGTATCCCTCGGCGTAGCGGACCCAGTCGGCCGCCTTGCTCAGCGGGGGCTCGGGCTGGCCCGAGGGCTTGAAGTCGGCCAGGTCGGGCAGCAGGACGGGCAGCTCCGACTCGGGGACGGCGTACGCGCGGTCGCGGTCGTCGAGCACGATCGGGAACGGCTCGCCCCAGTAGCGCTGGCGACTGAAGAGCCAGTCGCGGAGCTTGGTGTTGACCGTCTTGCGGCCGAGCCCCTTCGACTCGAGCCACGCGGTGATGGCGGCCTTGGCCTGGGCAGTCGGCAGGCCGTCGAGGGCGATCTCGTCGTTGCGGGAGTTGACCGAGACCCCGGGCTCCGGCTCGGCGGCCGGCAGCGGCGCGGAGGCGTCGGCGCGGGTCGGCGCGACCACGCGCGCGATCGGCAGGCCGAAGGTGGTCGCGAACTCGAAGTCGCGCTCGTCGTGGCCCGGGACGGCCATGATCGCGCCGGTGCCGTAGCCCATCAGGACGTAGTCGGCGATCCAGATCGGGATGCGGTGGCCGTTGACCGGGTTGATCGCGGACGCGCCGGTGGGCACGCCGGTCTTGGTCTTGGCCAGGTCGGTGCGGTCGAGGTCGCTCTTGGCGCTCGCCAGGCGACGGTAGTCGTCGACCTGCGCGCGACGCTCGGGGGTCGTCAGGCGATCGACCAGCGGGTGCTCGGGGGCGAGCACCATGTAAGTGGCGCCGAAGAGGGTGTCGGGGCGGGTGGTGAAGACGCGGATCACGTCGCCGCCGGGGGTCGCGGGCCATCCCGATGAGGACCGGGCGGCCTCCCAGGCGGCGGGGTCCTCCCCGGCGTAGAAGTCGACCTCGGCCCCCTCGCTCCGGCCGATCCAGTTGCGCTGCATGTCCTTGATGGCGCGGGGCCAGTCGAGCGGCTCGAGGTCGTCAGCCAGGCGGTCGGTATAGGCGGTGATCCGGAGCATCCATTGCTTCAGCGGGATCCGCACGACCGGATGTCCGCCGCGCTCGCTCTTGCCGTCGATGACCTCCTCGTTGGCCAGCACCGTGCCCAGCTCGGGGCACCAGTTGACGGGGACCTCGGCGCGATAGGCGAGCCGCTTGGCGTCGCGATAGGCGTCGGGGTCGGCCGTGCCGGGCGGGACCGGCAGCTCGGAGATCGGGCGCCCCTTGCCCGTGTGGGGGCGGCCCTGCGCGTCGACCCACTCGAAGTCGGGGTCGTACCAGGTGTCGAAGAGCTGCAGGAAGATCCACTGGGTCCACTTGTAGTAGTCGGGATCGGTCGTGTCGATCTCGCGGTCCCAGTCGTACGAGAAGCCGAGGGACTTGATCTGGCGGCGGAAGTTGTCCACGTTCTCCCGCGTCTTGACCCGGGGGTGGGTACCGGTCTGGATCGCGTGCTGCTCGGCCGGCAGGCCGAAGGCGTCCCAGCCCATCGGGTGCAGGACGTTGAACCCGCACATCCGCTTGTACCGGCAGACGATGTCGGTGGCGGTATACCCCTCGGGGTGCCCGACGTGCAGCCCCGCCGCGCTGGGGTACGGGAACATGTCGAGGACGTAGAGCTTGGGCCGGTCGGGGACGAAGTCGCGGGTCCGGAAGGTCTTGTGGCGCTCCCAGTAGGCTTGCCACTTCGGCTCGATGCGCTGCGGATGATACGATGGCATGACGGGCGCTCCCCGACGGACCCGGCTTCGGGATTCTGACAAAAAAAGCCCGCCGTGAGTTCGGGGGCCACTTCGCACACCTGTACCGTCCCAGGATAACGCCTCACCCCGCCGTTTGCCAGCGCCCGATCGGCGTGGTTGGGTGGGTCGCGCGGTCGGCGCCGGCCCGGGGGGCGCTCCGCATCGCCCCTCCAAAAGTTACAAAGGCGCCCACCATCCTCCCCATCTTTTCTACAAACCACCTCGCGGCAGGCCCGGCGTCCCGCTTGAGGAAAAAAACCTCAAAATTTCGAAGGCAAATCGAGCCGTCGGCCAAAGGGCATGTAGACTTGAGGCGAATGCCGAGGATTTCTCAAGAGGGCCGCCGCAGGGGCTCGAACCCGTCCGGCATCCTGCTTGCTCCCGGGAAGATCGTGCTGAGGGACGCCGTCAAGAGGAATCTCGAAGCCCTGGCATGGAGATGTGAGATGAACCTTAATATGCGAATGACATCGACCCCGCGCCTGATGCGAGGCCTGGTCCTCCTGGTCCCCGCGATCGCGCTGCTGGCCACCTCGGGCTGCGGCCACCGCCGCCAGACGCTCCGGCCGATGTACGTCACGCCCGCTCCGGTGACCACCGCGCCCGCGACCACGACCCCTTCCTGCCCGACCACGACCGTTCCGGGCGGCGGCGAGCCGGCGTTGACCGTCCCGGGCGGCGGCGAGCCGGCGCTGACGCCCCCGACTCTCGGCCCGGCCCCACCGGCGGGCGAGGTCCCCACTCCGGTCTCGCCGCGCTCATCCACGGTGACGCCCCCCCGGCCCAACCTGCCCGACCAGCCGAACCTCGAGCCAGTCCCGGAGAACATACCGAGGGCTACCCCGTCGAACGTCCCGCCGCTGAAGGCCCCGAACACGTCGCTTTACAATGACCGGCGCAGCCCCTACGGGCGGCTGCGCCCCGTCACCCTCCGGGAGCGTCTCCGCCCGCTCGCCAATGATCCCGACGACCTGTTCCAGCCCCCCAAGGCCGACCGGCCCTGGAAGTATATCGTGCTGCACCACAGCGCCAACCCCGAGGGGAGCTACGACCAGATCGATCGGGAGCACCGCAAGGTCCTCGGATGGCAGGGCTGCGGCTACCACTTCATCGTCGGCAACGGCACCGGCAGCCCCGACGGCCAGATCGAGGTCGCCCAGCGCTGGACGAACCAGAAGAACGGGGTCCACACCCGCAACGGCAAGAACACCGACGTCAACGAATACGGGATCGGCATCTGCCTGGTCGGCGACCTCGACAAGGCGCCTCCCACGCCCCGCCAGATCGCCGCGACCAAGGCGCTGATCGCCTACCTCGGCGACCGTTACCAGATCCCGCCCGACCACATCGGCACCCACGCCCGCCTGGCCAACTCGCCCACCGCTTGCCCCGGCAAGAACTTCCCCGAACAAGCGATCCTCGGATCTGGAAACCATCTGGTCCAGCGTTGAAATTTCCTTTGAATATGGGCCGTCCCCGGTTCGTCCCGGCGGTCGAGACGTCCGGAGTCCCTCGCGAGGGCGCGCGGGACGCGATGAGGAAGCGCCGACCCCTTCGCGTCCCGCGCGCCGTCGCGAGGCATTCTCGTGGTTCCGGGGGTAGGTGAACACGTCCCGGAGCGGAACCTTCTCGAAGAGGGTCGCCGGCGTCGCGGGCGCGGGAGAGGTTCCCGAGCCCACTGGGTCCTCTGTGGCGGCCGCCTCAGGCCGGCACCACCGGCGTCTTGCGCGTCGGGATGTTCGCCAGGACCGACCTGTCGATCTTCAGGTTCGCCTGCACCAGGTCGAACGGCGTAAATGCCAGCCACTGCCGGAGCGAGACGTCGGCGAACTTGTCGGTCTTCCACAGTTCGAGGAACTGGAGCGTCGTCGTGCCCGTGTTCTCGATGTAGTGGCCCATGTTCCGCGGCACGAAGCCGACGTCGCCCGGCTGGTAGTCGAAGGTGCCCGCCGTGGCGTCGGCGGCGAAGACCGTCATCCGCGCCTGGCCCGAGATGTAGTACTGCGCCTCGTTCGCGTTCGGGTGCCAGTGCAGCTCGCGCATGCCGCCGGGCTCCACCTCGACGAACGCGGCGGCGATCGTCGTCGCCGCCGGGAACGTGGTCGAGTCCGAGATGCGGACCGTGCCGCCCTCCGAGCGGATCGGCTCCTGGGCCAGCAGGCGGTGGCTGTAGGACGTCGGCAACGGCCCGGCACCGGCGACCCGGTCCGCCGAGAGCGGGCCGGGCACCTTCGCCTGGAAGATGAACAGCTCCTTCTCGGGGATGCCGGCGAAGGCGCGCTCGGGCACGCCGAAGTTCTT
>JAFANO010000008.1 GCA_019232645.1 Planctomycetaceae bacterium
CGACGCGATCCCGCTGGAGGCGCGGATCCTGGCCGTCGCCGACTCGTTCGACGCCATGTCGAGCACCCGCGCCTACCGCCGCCGCATGACCCCGATGCAGATCGACGAGGTCCTCCGCAAGGGCACCGGCACCCAGTGGGACCCCAAGGTCATCGACGCCCTCTTCGCCTGCCGCATGGACATCGAGCACATCCGCCAGAAAGGGCTCGGCGAGAGCCTCCAGCTCGTCGTCAACGACACCCTCGGCCGCTCCTGACCGGGGGCTGTCCCCACGTGATCGGGCTGGAGTCGGTCGGGTCGAGGAGGCATCGACGATCCGGACCTTGGAGGTCTCTTGGCCGTTGACTCGGTGGCCCTTCGTCAGTTGGGCGCGGATCGGTCGATACAGGATGTGAATGCGACTTCAGGTCTTAGGTAACCTGTTCGAGCGCGCGCCCCAGCAGGTGTACGAGGGCGGGATCGCGCGTCTGCTCCAGGAGATGCCGGATGTCGTCGCGTGCCCTCTGGAGATCCGCGTCCGCCGCCAGTCCCCGCTTCCGCAAGAGGCGGGCGCGGCCGAGGCGGGCCCACGGCGAGTGGGGGCGGAGCGCGACGGCGACGTCATAATGGCGCAGCGCGTCGTCGAGGCGACCGGCGCGATCCTCGAGATTGGCTAAGCAAAAGGCGTACCAGTCGTTGCCCGGCTCGAGCCAGGCGGCGCGGTCGAGCCAGGCGATCGCCCGGTCGCGCCGGCCCTCGTGCTCGTGCAGCCATCCCCATTCGAAACAGGCCGTCGCGGAGGTCTCGGCCGAGGGGTCGTCGGCCTCGACGGGCCTGGCCGTCGGGCCGCCCATGCGGGCGGCGAGCCTCTGCCGGAGCGCCCGCCACGGGCCGTTCGCCCCGGCGCGGGCGAGCCCCCGGTCGCAGAGCCGCACGGCCTCGAGCAGCCGGACGGCATCCTCCTCGCGGTCCAGCGCCGTGACCCACAGGAAGAGGAGCGTGTCGACCTCGGCGATCAAGCGGTCGCGCCGGCCCGCGTCGAGGAGCTTCAGCTCGGTCCGCCTCGTCCAGCCATCGTTGTTGGCCAGGACGTAAAAGGGCTTGAGCGCGGTCCCGAGCCGGCTGGTCGTGGTGTCCAGGTCGGCGCCGGGGTCGATCAGGAGGAACCGCAGGGGTTCGACGACGCGGGCCAGGGAGTCGGCCTTGTCGCGGGTCGCCTGGGTCAGTCGCGCGATCGCGATCTGGTCGCGCGCCTTCTCGTGCATGGCCTTCAGGGGGGGCCGGTTCTCGGCCAGCCGGAGCACCGCCTCGAGCTGGACGATCGCCCGGGGTTCGTCTCGGTTCTGGAGCGAGGCCATGCCCCCCGCGAAGAGATACCGGGCCTCCTCGCCGATGTAAGAGCGTTCGAATCGCACCTTGGCGAAGCTGGCCGAGGCGACCATCAGCGCGGCGGCGGCGGGCGCGGCCATCAGGCCGGCCATCAGGAGCGACCGGCGGTGGCGGCGGAGGCGTCGAGCGACGCGGTTGGAGATCGGCTCGCGGGCGAACCGCAGCGCCTGGTCGTCGGCGACGGCCTGGAGGTCGACGGCCAGGTCGGCGGCCGCGGCGTAACGAGCGATCGGGTCGGGGGCCAGGCAGCGGAGGATCACGGCCTCCAGCTCGGCGGGGACCTCGGGGCGCGTGGCGCTCATCGCGGGCACGCCGGCGCGACGCACCTCGGCCGAGACGAGCAGGACCTCGGTCGCCGATGTCGCGGCGCGAGGCGGCGTGAACGGCCGTGCGCCCATGATCGCTTCGTACAGGAGCACGCCCAGACTGTAGATGTCGGACCGGCCGTCCACGCGGTCGGCCAGGCCATCGGCCAGCGCCTCCAGATGCTCCGGCGCCATGTAGTCGAGCGTCCCGCCGAGCGTCGCGGGCGCGCCCTCGCGGCCGTCGAGCACCGACTCGCGCGCCAGGTTGAAGTCAAGGAGCATCGGCATGCCGTCGCCGGTGACGAGCACGTTCGACGGCTTGACGTCGCGGTGCAGGACGCCCCGCTCGTGCGCGTGCTCCAGCGCCTCGGCCATCCGTGCGCCCCACCAGGCGATGGCCCTGGGGTAGGGGCGTCTCGCCAGCGCGTCGCGCCCGGCCGAGCGTCCCGCGGGGGGCCCCTGCTCCGCCTCCGGCCCGAGCCGGTCGAGCGCCGCGACCAGCTCGGCCCCCGAGCGGGCGACCCGGACCTTCGGGTCGGCCAGGATCTGTGCGAGTGTGACCCGGCCGAAATAGGGCATGCAGAGCAGGTGCAGCCCGGTCGCCGGGTCGGTCCGGGTCGAGTAGACCGGGACGATGTGCGTGTGCTGGAGCCGGGCCAGCATCTGCGGCTCGCGCGAGCCGGCGCGCGCCACCTTCAAGGCCACCGGCCGGTCGGCCAGTTGGCGCTCGGCGGCCAGGAAGACGCGGGCGAAGGCACCCCGGCCCAGTTCCTCGATCAGTTGGAAGCCGGCGATCGTCTGGCCGGCCTCGGGGAAACGGACCGCCGGCGCCGCCGCCGCGCTGAGGACCGTCGTCTGGCCGGTCCCGACGAGCCGGTGGATGTCGAAGACCCGGCGGAGCCGCTCCGCCAGGTCGGGATACCGCGCGACGTACTCGTTCGGGTCGGGGTCCTCCTGGTCGTCCTCGCGGAGGCAGAACTCCTCGAAGATCAGCGCGACCAGGGTATCGTCGTCGAGGCTGGGGTAGCGGGCGCGATACCAGGCGGCGTCGACCCCCTCGCCGGCCTCGCGCCGCAGGGCCAGGTCGGCGCGGAGCAGCGCC
>JAFANO010000028.1 GCA_019232645.1 Planctomycetaceae bacterium
CCTCCGTCTCGTCCCCCGGCGGGTCCTCCCGGGTCCCCCGATCCTCATGCGACAAGAACCCCAGTGAGTCCCCCCGAGTCCCCCGCGCATGAATGATCCCGGCATTCCGAATCCCCCAGAGATCCTGTACCCCGACGAGGTGCCCCCCGGCGCCTCGGGTCGCGAGCGCGCATCCGAGGCCCCGAAGGCCGAGCCGGAGGCCTCCTCCAGTCCCGTGGCCGAGTGGGCGAGGAAGGTCGTCGCCGAGCTGAACCAGGTCTTCATCGGCCAGGAGGAGCTGGTCCGGGGCGTCCTCGCCGCGCTCCTGGCCGGCGGCCACGTCCTGATCGAGAGCGTCCCGGGGTTGGGCAAGACGCTCCTGGTCCGCGCGCTGGGCAAGGTCCTGGGCTGCGCGTTCAACCGGATCCAGTTCACGCCCGACCTGATGCCCTCCGACGTGACCGGCTCGCCCGTCTTCGACGAGCGGATCCATGACTTCCGGTTCCGCCCCGGCCCGGTCTTCACGCAGCTGCTGCTGGCCGACGAGATCAACCGGGCGCCCGCCAAGACGCACTCGGCGCTGCTCGAAATCATGCAGGAGGCGCACGTCACGATCGACGGCGTCAACCACCCGATCGAGCGGCCCTTCTTGGTCATGGCCACGCAGAACCCGATCGAGTCGGAAGGGACCTACAACCTCCCCGAGGCCCAGCTCGACCGCTTCCTGTTCAAGCTGGTCGCCGGCTACCCGAGCACCGAGGAGGAGACGAACATCCTGCGGCTGCACACCCGGGGCCAGCCCCCCGACGCCGAGCTGACCGCGGGCTTGGCGACGGTCACGGGGGCCGCCGAGGTCCGCGCGATGCAGCGGCGCTGCGCCGAGGTGCTGGTCGACGAGCACGTCCTGGGCTACATCGCGGCCCTGGTCCGCAAGACCCGGCGATGGCCGACGTTCTCGCTGGGGGCGTCGCCGAGGGCGGGGGTGGCGGTGCTGCGAGGGGCCCGGTCCATCGCGGCGCTCGAGGGGCGCGACTTCCTCCTACCCGACGACGTCCAGGAGGTCGCGCTGCCGGCGCTCCGGCACCGCGTGATGCTGACCCCCGAGGCCGAGGTCGAGGGCCGGGGCCCCGACGAGCTGCTCACGGAGCTGATCCGGTCGGTGGAGGTGCCGCTGCGATGAACTGGCCCGGCCGCGCGCTGGCGTCCGCCCTGGTGGCCCTGGCGCTCACGACGCTGACGATCATGGTCCCGGAGGCCCTCCGCCCGGTTGTGATCGCGCTCGACGCCGTCGCGGGCATCGTGGCGCTGGCCTTCGTGGCGCTGGTCTGGCCCGGCCGCGCGCTGGCGTCCGCCCTGCTGGTCCCCGCGCTGATGTCGCTGGCGCTGTTCGTCTCGGAGGCACTCTGGCCGGCGGTGATCGCCCTCGACGTGGTCATCGGCGTCGTGGCCGTGGTCGACTTGTTCACCCTGATCGGCGCGGGACAGTTCCGTGCCGAGCGGCGATGCGGGACCGTCGCGTCGCTCGGCGAGCCGCAGCAGGTCGAGCTGACGATCGAGGGACTCGGCCGCGCCGGACGGGTCATGCGGGCGCGGGACGACGTGCCCGAGACGTTCGTCGCCGATCCCTCGGACTTCCTGGTCCGGATCCCGCGCCGGGGTCGCGCCGAGCTGGCCTACACGGCGACCCCCCGACGTCGGGGGACGTATGACTTCCGCCGCGTGGACGCGCTGGTCTCCAGCCGGCTCGGCCTCTGGTGGCGCGCGGTCTCCTGGCCGGTGGAGACCGTGGTCCGGGTCTATCCCGACATCCGCCAGATCGCCCGCTACACGGTGCTCGCCCGCCGCGACAAGCTGAATACGCTCGGCGTGCGTCGCTCGCGCCGGCTGGGGACCGACAACGAGTTCGAGCGGCTCCGCGACTACATCGAGGGAGACGAGCCCCGGCACATGGACTGGCGGGCCACCGCCAGGCGTCGCAAGCTGACCGTCCGCGCCCACCAGGTCAACCAGAGCCAACGCCTGATCTTCCTGATCGATTGTGGCCGGATGATGGCCGGCGACACCGGCGAAGGGCTCTCGCCGCTCGATCACGCCTTCAACGCCATGCTCCTGCTGGCGCACGTGGCGCTGATCCGGGGGGACCAGGTGGGCCTGATGGCCTTCTCCGACCGGGTCCGCGCCTACGTCCCGCCGGCGGGCGGCCCGAGGCGGATCGGCCGGCTCGTGCACGCCGTGCACAACGTCTTCCCCGAGCTGGTCGAGCCCCGATTCGACCACGCCTTCGTCGAGTTGCAGAAGCGCTGCCGCAAGCGCTCGCTGGTGGTCCTCTTGACGAACCTCTTCGACGACGTGAACGCCCAGGTCGTCGCCGACCACCTGGGCAACCTGGTCGGCCGGCACCTGCCGCTGGGGGTCTTCCTCCGCGACCGCGATCTCTTCGCGCTGGCCGACCAGGCACCCGACCAGGGGCCGGGCCTCTACCGCGGCGCCGCGGCGGCGGCGCTCCTCACCTGGCGCGAGCGCGCCCTGGCCAACCTGCGCCTCCGCGGGATCCTGACCCTCGACGTGTTCCCCGACGACCTGACCGCGCCCCTGATCAACGAATACCTCCAGATCAAGGCGCGGCATCTCCTCTGACTAGCTCTGATTTTTTAACAAATGAAAATATTATCTTTAACTTGTCGAGGCATCGGCCGCGGGAATGGAAGAAGAAAGGGTCACCATCGAGGCCCGTGGCGTCCAAGTGCAGTCGGGGCGAGACCCGATGTTCGCGAGCGCCGCCGGAGCCAAGAGCAGATCCGGCACCTGCTTGAGCGCTTGATGATGAGCCGAGGGTGCGGTATGACTGGTTGGGTCTTGATGCGATATCGCCAGCTCCGCCGGGGAGGCGGTCCTCCGATCTCTGCCCACCAACAGGAATGACGACCGCAACAACTTGCCGCATCAAGATCTTTTATTTTATTCCGATAAAGAGTTGGGTGGAGCGAGCCACGGATTGTCTTCGTGTCACCCGTAGGCCGGAGGGGATGGCCGATGTCTTCATGGGTTGCGGACGACCCGTGGCGCCCGGCGCCATCCCCGGTCCTCTGTCTGGGAGCTGTCATGAAGCGAGCCTTACTTGTCATCGACGTGCAGAACGAATACTTCACGGGCGCCCTGCCGATCACCCACCCGGCGGGGCACCTCGGCAACATTCTTCGGGTGATGGACGCCTCGCGGGAGTCCGGCGTGCCGGTCGTGGTCGTCCAGCACGCATTCCCCGGGCCCGACAAGCCCTTCTTTCAGAGGGGGTCCCTCGGCTGGAGGCTCCACCCGGAGGTCGAGGCTCGCCCGCGCGACCACCTGGTCGAGAAGGAGCTTCCGGGTAGCTTCACGGGCACCGACCTGGAGCGCTGGCTGCGCGAGCGGGGCGTCGACACGGTGACGGTCTCCGGCTACATGACACACATGTGCTGCGACACCACGGCGCGCCAGGCCGCACACCAGGGGTTCCGCGTCGAGTTCCTCGCTGACGCGACCGGCACCCTGCCCGTGACGAACTCGGCCGGCGCCGTCACCGCCGAGGAGCTCCACCGGGCAATCCTCTGCGCGCAGCAGATGATGATCAGCGAGGTCATCGACACCGAGCGGTGGATCGAACGGCTGTGAGAGGGCTCTGCCCCTTGCCTTCTCCAAACGATCAGACGCCACGCTGGGGACCGGAAAAGACCGGAGAAAGAGAAGGGGTCATTTTGGATATCTAAAGTTGCTGATCTCCAGAACGTCCCCTTTTCCGGTTTCCGGGGGGGGTGGCTCGCGCCAAACCGGAAAAAAAACGTGGCGAAGTCAAAACCAACATGGCAATGGCTTTTCCGTTCCCGAGTCCCGTTTGCACGCAACTTGAGACTTGACACCGTCGCTCGGCTCGGATCATCATGGATGAGCAATCCGAATCACGGGATTTCGAGCGTCTTGTTCCACATCAGGAATCGGGTCGAGGATCCGGATTGAACAGGAAGCGTTGGTGGTTGGCGCTGCTTTACGTCCTGGCCACGGTGCTGGTCCAGGGCGTGCATGACCACGGCGGGACCGACGAATCGGCCGTCGCGCATCACGACCCCGACTGCGCCGATCTTTGCAGGCACGTGGCGGGGCACCCGTCACCCGACCTGAGCCACGCACCAGGCCATTGCCTCGCCTGCCAGTATCGCGCCGAGCCCCATTCCTGCGCACCGGCTCCCCCCCTTCCTGGACGGCCGAGCGTCTCCGCCGCGGCCGTCTCCTCCCTTCCCTTGGCCCCATCCAGGACGCTTCGTCGGTTCTCCTGCCGAGCCCCACCGCGCGTCTGAACCTCGCTCAACGGGATCGACCACCTGCGGGCGATCGCGGAGCGAACAATCCCGGCGGCACCGATTGCACGCCTCCTCAATTTCGACATATGAGGAGATGGGCAATGGCCGTGTCGTCTTCACTGTCGAGCCGTGCTCTACGCTCACGCGGCGACGACGTGCATTCTCTTCGGGAAAAAGTCCGGGTGAGCTTCGAGCCCCGCTCGCGGCCCAGCGAGCCATCGTCGACGGCCTTCAGCTGCAGCTAGCGGCCGGCGAAGTGGTGGTCCGGGCGGGTGTGCTCGCGGTGGAGGCGATCCCGCGCGAACCATAACTCGGGCTTCGCCTGGCTGTTCGCCGCCCCGGCCTGCTGACAGCTTCCGGCCTGCTGCGCTGCCCAGGCGGCGACCGATGCGTTGCGTGGGTCGAGCAGTAGACGGTGCTCGCCGATCGCCGGGCCTTGCTCACCCGGAAGACAGGGGGAATGCCGGACCAGGACGACGACCTCCGGGACTGGATAGATGATGTGCACGCCGCGCGGGCACCGGACAAGGACACCACACGTCGGGTCCTGAAGTGGGATCTTTGCAGAGCGGGACGAGATGGACGGCGACCTGCCCGAGCACCAAGGCGGCTCGAGGATCGTCTCCGTGTCGCGGGTGGAAGCTCCCATTTCTGGCGGGTGACAGCGACTTCATCCACTCCTAACTGGCATTGGCACTGCTTGATGCAGACGATCCGGACAATAAGCGCGTGGACGACAAGCGCCTGAACAGGGCTCCGCCCCCGACCATCTCCTCGGAGATGCACAAGCACATAAGGAGGGCTGAGAATGACCGCGGAGCAGTTTGAGAAGATGTCCCCGGAATGGATCAAGAGGACGATTGGAATCGACCTGGTGTCGTCGGCCGGGGAGACTTTCGCCGGCCCCAGGTTCACGGACGTGAGCCGCAATGGCAGGGTCCTCGAATATTCCTGCAATCCCTGGTGGTTCCCCCGGGACCTCTTGATCACCCACCTCAACTGGGTGGACATCAAGGACGCCTCGGTCTTCCACCGGAC
>JAFANO010000082.1 GCA_019232645.1 Planctomycetaceae bacterium
CCCCGCGACGATCGCCTCGCGGAGCATCTGCTGGCGCCGCTCCTCATTGCCCCGGAAGAGGCCGCCGTCGATCCCCCGGCGGATCGTGAAGATGCAAGGCGTGGGGCGTCGGGCCAGGAGCCGTCTCAGGTCGGGCTCGCGACGGAGGCAGTCCGCCCGCAGTTCCACCAGCTCGACGCCGGCCTCCGCCGCCTCTTCCCACTCCTGGGCGATCGAGGCGTGGGCGCCTCGACCGATCGTGACGCAGATCATCGCCAGACTCTCCGACGTGTTTCCCAGCCCGCCAAGATGCGCCGGCTTGAACGAATTTTACGACCCGAGGATCGGATGAAGGAAGACGGTCCTCCGCCCGGGGCCGAAGGGTCAGGGGAGCTACGGGGCCATCGCGCTCTCGTGACACCGTCTCTCGAGGGTCGGCCCCGTCCATGAGTGCGTGCTGATTGTCCGGGCCCGGCTCCCCGGTGGCCCCCCGTCAAATCCGCCCGAATTGCCGTTCCAGCTCGGACTTGGTGAAGACGAGCGCGGTCGGGCGGCCGTGGGGGCAGTGGTGGGCGTCGGCGACCAGGTGGCGGCGGTCGAGCAGGGCGGAGACTTCTTCGGGGGTGAGGCGTTGGCCGGCCTTGATGGCCGCCTTGCAGGCGACCATGTGGAGCAGGTCGGCCAGCAGCGCGTCGCGAGTCGGCGGGAACGGCTTGGTCCGCAGGTGCTCGGCCAGGTCGCGGAGCAGGCGGTCGGCGGGCAACGTCTTGAGCATCGCGGGGGCGCTGAGCACCAGGACCGTGTCGCCGCCGAACGGCTCGAGCTCCAGCCCGAGCCGGGCGAGGACCTCGCGCTGCTCCACGATCGCCGCCGCCTCGTCCGAGGTCAGCTCCACGGGCTCCGGCACAAGCAGCCGCTGTGCCTCGACCTTCCCCTTCTCGACCCGCACGCGAAGCTCCTCATAGAGGATCCGCTCATGCAGCGCGTGCTGGTCGATGACCATCATGCCGTCGCTGGTCTCGGCGATCAGGTAGCTGTCGTGGACCTGCAGCGCCCTCAGCGGCGTTTCAGTCGAAGGCAGGGGCGGGGCCTGCGGCGCCGGGGGAGCCCCGGGCGCGACCGTCGCCGCCGAACCGTTGGTCGACGCGGCCGGGACGGGCGGCGGGGCAGCCTCCGAGGACGCCGCGGGGGCGAACTCATCGAACGAATCGCCCGGCACCGAGGAGACTTGCGTCGGGAGTTCGCGATCCCAGGCGCGGCCCGGCGGGTCCCACGAGGGGGAGGTCGCCCCATTGGAGTCCCCGACCGGTGGGTACGGTTTGAACGGGGCCGGCGCGATCGGGAACCAGGAGGCCACCGCCTGCCTGTCGGGGGCGGTCTCACTCAAGGCGAACGCCCCCGGAGAGGCGGGAAGCGCCGCGGACGTCGCGTCGGACACGACCGTCGGTGGCGCCTCCGCCGCCTGGAGCCGTGAGTGCAGGTCGCTCTTCAGGAAGGTCTGGCGGACCGTCGAGAGGAGCTGGCTGTAGATTCGTTGACTGTCGCGGAACCGGACCTCGATCTTGGTCGGGTGGATGTTGACGTCCACCTCCTCGGGGGGAAGGTCGAGGTGGAGGAACGCCACGGGCATCCGGCCGACCATCAGGAGGCCCCGGTAGGCCTCCGCCAGCGCGTGGCTGAGCGACCGGTCGCGGACGTAACGGCCCCCGACGAAGAGGAACTGCCCCTTGGCACTGGAGCGGCTCTGCGACGGGTGAGCAACATAGCCCCAGAGGTGGATCGACTCGAGCCGGCTCTCGACCCAGAGCAGCGAGTCGGCCAGCTCCTGGCCGAAAAAGACGGCGATCCGCTCCTTGACGCCGGTGACGGCCGGCAGGTCGTGGACCAGCTTGCCCGCCGAGCGGAACGTGAGCCGGACGGTCGGATGCGCCAGCGCGATCCGCGCGAACATCTCGGCGACGTGCCCGGCCTCGGTCGCATCCGACTTCAGGAACGTGCGTCGGACGGGCGTGTTGTGGAACAGGTTGCGGACCTCGAAGACGGTGCCGGGGGGACAGCCACAGGCCCGGACCGGGCCGATCACGCCGGCGTCGATGGCGATCTCGGCCCCGTCGGGCGCCTCGACCTGGCGCGACTGGCACCGGACCTTCGCGACCTCGGCGATCGCCGCCAGCGCCTCGCCCCGGAACCCCAGCGTGCGGATCCGGAACAGGTCATCGGCGTCGTGGAGCTTGCTCGTCGCGTGCGGCAGGAACGCCTGCGGCAGGTCGTCGGGTTCCATCCCCCGTCCGTTGTCGGCGACCCGGATCAGGTCCTTCCCCCCGCGCTCGACCGTCACGTCGATCCGCGACGCCCCGGCGTCGATCGCGTTCTCCAGCAGCTCCTTGACCACGCTCGCCGGCCGCTCGACCACCTCGCCCGCCGCGATCTGGTTGACGACCGACGGCGGCAACTGGCGAATGATCCCCATGGCATCCCCCTCAAGAACCTTCGCCACTCATTATACCTTCTGATCTTCCGTTCAGAAATGTTGAGGACCCCGCGGATCCCTGGCGGATGATGCCGGGGGATAAGGCCCCGCCACCGCCATGCGGTCGGGAGCAGGAGCGGGCAGGAAGGCATCACGGGGGTTCGGGGCCTGAAGCGGGTCGGTCCTCACGGCTCGAGGATCCCTTTCAAGTCGAGCACGAACCCCGGCAGCACGTCCTCGCCGGAGAGGGCGGCCGGGGCGGTCAACACCTCGACCCGCCGTCGCGGCCGGTAGATCTCGACCATCTTCCGCTTGGGGTCGATCAGCCAGCCGAGGCGGGCCCCCTCGATGCGGTACTCGGCCATCTTCGCGCGGAGGTCACGCAGCCGGTCGGCGGGGGACCGCAGCTCGACGACGAAGTCGGGGCAGATCGGGGCGAACCCCTGCCGATCCTCAGGCGTCAAGGCCTCCCACCGGGCGCGGACGATCCAGGAGGCGTCGGGCGAGCGGATCGCGCCGTTCGGTAGCGCGAACCCGGCCGACGAATCGAAGGTGATGCCAAGCTCGTTGGCCTCGGCCCAGACGTAGAGTCGCCCCGAGATCTTCAGGTTGCGACTGCTCGAGTCGGCTCCGGCCGGTGTCATGACGATCAGCTCCCCACCAGCGGTCCGCTCGAGGCGCAAGTCCGGGTTGGCGCGGCAGAGCCGCATGAAGGCCCGATCGGTCAGCGGGTCCGCCGGGTCGAAGCGAAGTCTCGGGATCGAGATCATCGGTGTTCCTCCTCCCGTTCGCCGGCGGCTGTTCGTTCAGGCCGACAGGGATGGGAGCGATCCAACGTGGAGAACGGTATCGATCCCGATGCCCGTCTACAACCGGCTTCGGAGTCGCGCTTCGGTGTACGAGTCTTCCAGCTCCAACGGCACGGTCGGACCGTCCCGGAGTGCCAGTGGCATCGTCGGCAGGACCTGTCCGACGGCGAGGGGAGTGGGCCAAAAGTCGATCCAGTCCCCTCCCGGGTCGCGTCGGACCGGCCGATAGGCGACCGCGTAGAGCATCGCCGATCCCGGAAACCGGAACGGCTCGGGCTGGTCGAGCAACCGCACGAGGGCGTCATGCAAGTTGGCTTGCCGGTCCGTCACGACATCCACGATGACCAGGCCGACCCCCTGTTGCAGGTAGCAGGCACACTTGGCGGCGAACGCGCGACGCATCTCGGGGCGATCCTTGTTTCCGGGGCTGATCAGCTCGACGGCCCCGACCAGGGTGGCTCCACCCGACGATCGAAAGACCTGCACCTCGAACTCATCCGGGAAGACGGCGGGTATGCTCAGCGTGGCCCGGGGAGGGGCCCAGGCCGCGACGGCGACCCCGCCCTCGGAGGCCGGCGCCCCCGGTCCGGCTTCGGATTCCTCGAACGAGGCCGCATCGACCTCCACGCGACCCCCGACGTGGACCTGGACCTCCGCGAAGTAGCCCTCGGGCAAGACCGCGCGATTCAGCCGCTCGGCGATCGCCACGGTCCAGTGGGCATGGAACGACTCCCAGCTCCGGACTGGAGCCAAGGGCGGGCGGAAAGGGTCGAGCAAGGGCATGGCCATCGCCTCCGAGGATTCCGGGTCCGACCCGTCCGAACCTCACCCGATGCTATATTCCTTGATCCTGCGATAGAGCGTCCGTTCGCCGATGCCGAGCACCTTGGCCGCCTCCTCGCGATTGCCGTTGGTCATCTTGAGCGTCTCGGCGATGTAGAACTTGTCGATCTCCTCGAGCGGGCGGCCGACCAGGCTCGGCGCCCCCCCCTGCCCCGCGTTGCTCGACGCGGGGGCGACGGCCTGGAGGTCCTCGGTCAGGTCGTCGACGTCGAGGACGCCATCGGCGTCGATGACGACCATACTCTCGATCGTGTTCCGTAGCTCGCGGACGTTGCCCGGCCACGAATGCGCCATCAGGACCTTGCGCGCGGCGGGGGTGATTGACGTCACCGACTTGCCGTGCGAGGCGTTGAAGTCCTTGAGGAAGTGGTCGATCAGCAGCGGGATGTCCTCGCGCCGCTGGCGGAGCGGCGGCAGCTTGAC
>JAFANO010000104.1 GCA_019232645.1 Planctomycetaceae bacterium
TGCGACGGCCAGCCCGCCTGCGCCCTGGTCGGGCCCGAGCAGGCGGTGGCGCTGGAGCCCCACGGCGTCGGCCTCTGGTTCGACGAGCTGGCCGCCAAGCTCCGGGGCCGCGAGCTCGGCGGCGAGTGGATCCGGCGCCCCTGGGACCTCGTCGCCCGCAACGCCGACCACCTGGCCCGCGACTTCGCGGCCGACGGCCGGGCCGGGGTCAGCAACCGCCATCTGGCCACCGCCGCGCTGGTCGGCCCGGCCGACCGGCTCTCGCTCCACGAGACGGCGCGGGTCGACCCCTACACCGTCTTCGACACGACGGGCGGCCCGATCACGGTGGCCGCCGGCGCCGTCGTGCAGCCGTTCACGCGGGTCGAGGGGCCGTGCTACATCGGCCGCGAGACGCACCTGTTCCGCGCCCACCTCCGCGGCGGCGTGACCCTGGGGCCGCGGTGCCGGATCGGCGGCGAGGTCGAGCAGAGCGTCGTGCACGGCTACTCGAACAAGTATCATGAGGGCTTCCTGGGCCACGCCTACGTCGGCGAATGGGTCAACCTCGGCGCGATCACCTCCAACAGCGACCTGCGCAACGACTACGGCGAGGTGTCCGTGCCGCTGGGCGGCGACCCGGTGGCGACCGGCCAGGCGAAGGTCGGCTGCTTCCTGGGCGACCACACCCGGACCGGCATGGGCAGCCTGCTCAACACCGGCACGGCCATCGGCGTGATGTGCAACGTGCTGCCGGCGGGCCCGCTGCTGCCCAAGCACGTGCCGTCGTTCGCCGCGGTGCTCCACGGCCGGGTGGCCCCCGGCTTTCCGCTGGAGCAGCTGTTCGCGACGGCCCGGATCGTCATGGGACGCCGGGGGCAGGTCTTCTCCGAGGCCGAGGAGCACCTCTACCTCGACCTCTACGAGCGGACCCGGCTCGAGCGCGAGCGGGCCTTGCAAAGGGCTCACGACCGCCGCGGCGACCACTGGCCGCTCGCGCCGGCCGCCTTCAAAAAATTAGAGGCGATCCGCGATGCTTCCCAGGAGGTTACAAAGGGTTATACTGCATAAACGATCGCCAATCCGTTGGGTTGCCCCTGTACGTCCGGTGGACCACCGCATCCGGATACCGAGCGCCAAATGTAACTCCTTGATATCAAAAAGAATTATTTTCTCGATAACCTCTCAGGACCTCTCGCTCTCGCCCTCGCGTTCGTTTTCCTCTTTGCCCTCGTCGGAGGGGAGCTCCTCGGGGGGATCCTGGTTGAGGTCGCCGAGCGCGTGCATGGCGTCCTGCCGTCGCATCCACCGCCAGAATCCGAAGCAGGCGGAGAAGAACGTGCTCGTTAACTGGTTGACCAATTCCTGGTGGATACCCGCTTCGAGGTTGAGCCATTGTTCGCAGACGACCCGGCCGGTGGTCGAGGCGTTGGGGTCGTCCACCTCGAGGTAGACCTTGGGCATTTTATAGAGGGTGTTCCATTCGTTGCAGAGGCGGAGCATCCGGTCCCAGTCGGGGCGGGGGACGCGGCACATGATGTCGCCACGCATGCAGTACTGTTCGTGGTCGTCGCCGACGGCCGCCAGCAGGAAGCGGGGATGGCCGGCGATCTCGTCGTCATAGCCAAACTCGACGACGAAATCGCCGTCGCGGTCGCGGAGGAAGTGGAGGTCGCCATCCTCCAGGAACGCCTCGATCATGCCGTGGCCGAAGCTCTCGACGAAACTCATGCGCCGGTCTCCCGCCGGGCGAACGCCCGTCGCCCAATCGCCCCATGCCTACCATTGGAGTCGGAGCCCCGGGCGCGTGCAAGGGGATGAGCCTGCGTGCGGGGGATTCAACCGATGTGCCCAATGTCCCGGCCCTCGGCCCTCATCGGCCGCGCGAGAAACACCTGCCGGGACCTTGCCTTGGGATATAGGCTGGGGGATCTCGGCCGGAGGGCGTGCGAGTCGCCCGCGTCCGGTCGGATTGGCAATCGATGTCGGTCGCCGGTCATGTCCGGGGTGGGAGTGTCCCAGGATCCGGATCCGGGGCGGCGATCTCGTGGCGTACGTCTTCTTGGAGTTGATGGTCGTGATCACACTCGCCCGTTGACCAGTGCGCCTCGGCCGTTGATGCGCTGAGTCGCTGGGTTCTCCGCCGATTGCGTCCTGCCCTTGCCCCGCGTGGGCGATTCCTCGCCGTCCCACGCCGGGATCCCCGCGCCGGCGGCGGCCTGGGCGAAGGCCCGACTCACGGCGAAGTGGCCGAAGCGGCGCGCGATGCTTATCGTTGTCCCCTTGCCCTGCCCTCTCATACGCATTCCGGATCTTTTGTGCCTTTCGTCCCGATCTCACATTGGAGATTTCCAATTTCAAATCAGCAGATCGTGCACAAAATCCCTGGGACCCGTATCAACGCATTCCGGATCTTTTGTGCCTTTTGTCCCGATCTCATATTTGAGATTTCCAATTTCAAATCAGCAGGCCGGTGCACAAAATCCCTGGGACCCGTATCAGGGGTTCGACGGCTTGAGGTAGCGGTCGAAGAAGCGGAAGGCCTCACCCATCGTCTGCGCGAGGTCGGTGCCGCGCCAGCCGTGCTCGGCACCGATGAGGAGATCGACGCGGCCGGGGACGCCGGCGGCGGTCAGCGCGTCGGTCAGCTTGACCGCCTGGGTATAGGGGACGAGCCCGTCCTTGGTCCCATGGAAGGTCAGGATCGGCGGGTCGTCCTTGGTCACGTAGGTGAGTGGGGATGCCTTGGCCGCGGCCTCGGGCTTCTCCTCGGGGGTCCCGCCGAGGAAGTCCTTGACGATCTGCCGGGAGGGCTCGGGGATGTCGCTGGCGGTGAAGTCGGTCGGGCCGAAGTAGTTGACCACCGCCTGGATCCGGGTGCTGTGGGCGTCCACGGCGTGGTCGCCTTCGAGGTCGTCGCCGGGCCCGGTCAGGCCGAGCATCAGCGACAGGTGCCCCCCGGCCGAGAAGCCGATGGCGCCGATGTGCTCGGGGTCCAGCTTATAGTCCTTGGCGTGATGCTTGAGCCAGCGGACGGCCGCCTTGACGTCGTGCACCTGGGCCGGGAAGGTGTCCTGGGGACAAAACCGGTATTGCGGCGCGATCGCCACGTAGCCCCGCCGGGCGAACTCGGTCAAGGCCCCGCGCATCTGGGCCTTGTCGCCCCGGCACCAGCCGCCGCCGTGGATCACGAGCACGCCGGGGAACGGCCCGTCCCCCTCGGCCGGGCGCGCCAGGTCGAGCTTCAGCTCGACCTGGCCGGCCTTCGTGTAGATGAGATCATCCTCGGTCGTCACCCTCGGCCGCTCGTTGCACCGTGCCGGCAGGCAGCAGGCGGCCAGGAGCAAGGCCGGGGACAGGGCCGCGATGATGAGCCTCATGCACCTCGTCATGGTGTTCGTGCCTCGGGGACGTCCGATCCGATCCGGGGGGCTCCGGCATGCCGCTCGCCTCGACGGCCCCCGGGGATCCCGGGCGATCAGGGCCTACGATACCCGCGTCCCGATCGCGCGACAACTCCCGCCCCGATCCCAAATGGCTCATTAAATATTGATTTTTTCAATTCTCAGATCGGTGGGATGGGTGCACCCAATCCCCGGGACCCGTATCAGACGACGGGCCGTTTCTTCGAGGGCGTCGAGAGGCAGGTCTGCGTGAGCCGTTCGGCGGCGCGGGCCGCGCCGTCGGCGGGGAACGGTGGCGGGCCGGGCTTCAGGGCCAGGGCCCGGTCCAGGAGCCGCTCCAGGCGGAGCTCGGCGAACTCGCGCGCGGTGGCCGGGACGCCGCCGCCCCAGGCGCGGAGGGCGCGGTCCAGGGCGCGGTGCTCGGCGAAGCCTGTGCGGGGCGGGTAGATCATCGGCGTGCCGGCGACCATCGCCTCGCAGGAGGTGCCGTAGCCCGCTTTCGCCACGACGACGTCGACCGACGCGGTCAGCTCGGCCCCCGTCCAGTCGGAGACCTCGACCACGTGCAGGTTCTCGAGCGGCCCGATGGACGCGGGGTGGAACCCGACGAAGTGGAGGCCCCGGCCCTTGAGCTTCTCCAGCCGCCCCCAGCCCAGGTTGGCCTGCCCGTATCGCCCGACGTAGAGATAGACGAGCTTGTCGGTCGCGGCCAGGCCGAGCCGCTTGCGCAGCTCGTCGCGGCGACAGTGCCCCGGGGTCACGACCATCCCCAGCTCGATCACAGGAGCGATGTCGGCCATCCGCAGCGCGGGCTCGGTGCGGAACAGCGCCGTCGCGTGGCGGTAGGCCCGGCGCAGCTCGGTGACCAGCTTGGGCGCGTCCCCCCCGATCCGCCGTGCGTAGGGGGCGTAGATGTCGACCCAAGTGAAGTTGGCCAGCAAGAACCCAGGGACCCCCGCGCGGCGGGCGGCGACCAGCGGCACGGGGGGGATGTCGCACAGGACGGCCGCCGTCCCCTCGTCGCGGAGCCGCTCGGCCTCCTCGTCGACCCGCGCCATTGCCTCCTCATGCACCCTGGCCGCCCGCTCGAGCGTGGCCTCGGCGTCGACCGCCGCGCTGTCCCCGGGGGGTGCCAGCGCGCCGACGTCCGAGATATGTGACTCCAGCGTCGCCGGGCGTCGCAACCGCTCGCGCCAATCGTCGCGTAGGTTCGGGTGGCACCGGATCGTGACCGGGACCTCCGGCGACACCCGGTTGATCACCGCCACCGAGCGGGTCAGATGGCCGAACCCATGGCTGGTGACGTACACGACAAGTCCACCGGATCGACCCATCGCTGGCCTCGTGCTCAGGGAAATCGGGTCGCCCGGTCGACGGTCTGAGGGACCGGACGGCGCGAGGATACCCGACCCCGCCGCGAGGCGGCAAGACCCTACGCCCCGGCCGCCTGTTCTCCGTCCGGCGGTGGCGACCCGGCCCGTCGCGCGTGGGGCCGACCGCCGGGCAAGCCTCCAAACATTCGAGGACGCACCCGCGTCGTCGCTCCTCAATACACTGATGTCTTCTTTCCTCGAGATCGAATTCTTGAATGAGGAGTGTGGACCACGTAAGCCGGGGCCGATGATCAGCGGATTGAAGGATGGGCTCCCCGAGTTGTTTCGGAGGAAGACCCGGCCGCCGCCCTCGGCGACCGTTTCGGTCGCGGGGACCGCCGGGGGCGGCGGCCGGGGCCCCGCTCCTCCCTGGAAAAATTTTTGGAAAATGTTCTCGCGTGCGCTAGACGACTTGTGTACATTGGCCACCAAAAGGTCAGTTGGTGATCGTCCGTACGTAGGGACCTTCACCAATCCTGACCGTATGTTACCCCGCGAGATCGGAGCCATCACCCATGGCCGACCTTGACACGTTGACGACGCGACAGCGCGAGATCTACAACTTCATCCGCAGCAAGATCCGGGGCCGCGGTTACGGGCCGACCGTCCGTGAGATCGGTATCGAGTTCGAGATCAAGAGCCCGAATGGAGTGATGTGCCACCTCAAGGCGCTGCAGAAGAAGGGGCTGATCCACCGCGAGCCGAACATGTCGCGGGCCATCCAGCTCCTCGACGATCCGACCTCGGCGCGGCCCACGGGCCTGAAGCTCGTGGGCCGGATCGCGGCCGGCCAGCCGATCGAGGCCGTCGAGCAGGACGAGGAACTCGCCTTCACCGAGTGGGAGGACTCCGACGACAAGTTCGCCCTCCGCGTCAACGGCAACTCGATGATCGACGCCCACATCACCGATGGCGACTACGTCATCATCCAGAAGAAGGACACCGCCCGCGACGGCCAGATCGTCGCCGTGCGCGACGAGGACGGCGAGGCCACCCTGAAGC
>JAFANO010000160.1 GCA_019232645.1 Planctomycetaceae bacterium
TTCGAGGCGAAGGCCAGCGCGCCGATCTCCTTGATGTCGGCGCCCGCGACGAACTGGTTGGGCTTGCCGCTGCGGAACAGGAGGCCCCGCAGGTCGGTCCGGCCCTCCAGTTGGCCGACCCAGTGCGCCAGCTCCATGAACGTCGCCTGGGAGAGGGTGTTGACCTTCTTCTCCGGCTGGTCGAACGTGAGCTGACCGATCTCCCCGTCGAGCTCTTCGAATTGGAATGCGTCGGGCATAACGACTCCATGCCGGTTCGTGGGGTGGGCGTCGTCCATCAATCGCCGGGACCGACGACCCGCGGATGGTGGGCACGCGGTCGCGTGCCCCGCGACAGCAGGATGAGGGCGCCCTCACGGCTCGTAGGGCATCAGGATCTCTTCGGGCTCGATGCCGGCGATGGCCTCGAAACCGCCGGCCTCGATGGTCTCGCCCAGCTTGGTGACGGTCCGGAAAGAGCGATCGCTCGGCCGTCCGCCGGTCAGGCGGCGCCTCAGGTCCTGGCAGAGCACGTCGGCCGCGGCGTGGACGACCGGGCTGTCTTGGTCGGCGGCCCAGAGGCAGGTCGTGACGATGACCACGAGGTCCTGGAGCCGCTGCGACAGCTCGGCCATCCGGCACTGGCGGTCGGCGAGCCGGAGCTGATGCTTGCGCATGACGTCGCTGATCTCCAGCCGGCCGTGTTGCAACGACTCGGCGGCGAACCGGGCATGTTCGTCCAGCGGCGCGGGCAGCCCCGGCAGGTGGGGACGCGTCCAGCCGGCGAGCCGCTGCCCGACCCACCACGAGGCATACGGCGCCAGCACTTTGCGCAGGGCCCAGGCGTGGGCCGGGTTCAGTGGGTTCGGCGCGCGGAGGCCGGCGGCCTGGAGCGCCCGGCCGATCGGCTCGAAGAAGGCCCGGCCGTGCTCCTTGATCAGCGACTTGAAGAAGCCCATCCCGAGCATCTCCCCCTCCCCTTCGTAGATGCAGGGGGCGAGGTACTCGTGGACGTTGTCGCCGAAGAGGTGCCCATGGAGGAATGCGCGGCCGCCGTGGGTCTTCATGAACAGCTCGATGGCGGCCTCCTTCTGGGCCTCGCTGCCGAAGATCTTGGCGACGATGCACTCCATCTCGCCGCGGTATCCCTGGTCGAGCAGCCCCGAGCACCAGGCGACCAGGGCGTCGCAGCCGACGATCAGCGCGGCGAGCCGACCGATCCGACGCCGGACCAATTCCCGGGTCGCGATCGTCGCGCCGTAGGTCTTGCGGAAGCGGGCCCAGGGGAGGGTGTTCGCCAGCATCACCCGCATCGTCCCCGCCGCCGTCGCGCAGAGGGCCACGCGACCCAGGTTGAGGCCGTGGTAGGCGATCGTCAGGCCGTCGCCGCGCGTCGGCCGCAGCAGGTTCCCCTTGGGGACGCGGAAGTCCCGGAACCGGAGGCCGTTGTTGTTCGTGCGCCGGAGGGCGTAGAGGCCATAGGAGACGAGCCGGAAATGCTCGTCCTCGCGGTCGGGCAGGTCGACGATCAGCACGGCGGGCTTGCCCTCGATCAGGCAGACCAGCCCGATCGTCCGCCCGGGGACGGCATTGGTGATGAACAGCTTCTCGCCGTTGACGAGGTAGTCGTCGCCATCGGGTTCGGCCGTCGTCCGCAGCGCGGTCAGGTCGGAGCCGGCGCACGGCTCCGTCAGCGCGAACGCCGAGAGCCGTTCGCCGCTCGCCAGCCGGGGCAGGAGGCGTCGCTTCTGCTCGGGGGTACCGAAGGTCCGGACCGGGTCAACCGCCCCGATGCACCCGTGGACCGAGGCGAGCCCCGCGACCGTCGGATCGATCGTCGCCATCCGCGTCAGGAACCGCGCGAACGCCGCGAACGGCGCGCCCTTACCCCCGTATTCGCGATCCACGAGCAGGCCCCAGTAGCCCACCCCCGCCAGGTCGCGCAACACCCCATCGGAGATCTTCCCTCTCTCGTCGCAGAGCGTCCCTCCGGCTCGATGGCTGCGGACGACGTCGAGCGACGCCTCCATCGTCCGTTCGCAATCGGGCGGGGTCGACGATGGCGGCGACCGGAACAGGTCCGAGGGGAACTCCCGGTCCCAGACGGCGCGGTGCACGGGGCTCTGCGCCGTCTGGTGACGCGGGGCGAACAGCGCCTCGACCTGCTCGTCGGCCCGGTCGAGCGATCCCGTCTTCCGCGCCTCCTCCTCGCTCTTACCCCCCAGCTTCAGCGCGGTCTCGACGAAGGACTGCGGCTCGGCAGATGGCGATCGGGTTGCGTTCTCGTTCTCTTGGAGAGTGCTCAT
>JAFANO010000224.1 GCA_019232645.1 Planctomycetaceae bacterium
CGGATGATCGATCGGGTCGAGGCGTTCGTCGCCGACGGCGGGCCGCATCGGCTGGGGTTCGTCGAGGGGTCGAAGGGGGTCGATCCCGGGGCCTGGTTCTTCAAGGCCCATTTCTACCAGGACCCGGTCGTCCCCGGTTCGCTGGGGTTGGAATCGTTGCTGCAACTGCTTAAAGCCGTGGCCGCCGAGCGCTGGGGGGTCGAGCCGGGGTCGCTCTTCGAGTCGATCGGCCTGGGCGACCGGCACCGCTGGACCTATCGCGGCCAGGTGATCCCCGGCGATCATCGGATGGTCACGCAGGCCGTGATCACCGGGGTCGACGACCGCCGGCGTCGGGTCAAGGCCGACGGCCTCCTGAGCGTCGACGGCCGCGCGATCTTCCAGATGAACGACGTGACGCTCGGGCTGGGCGCGGGAGATCCATGAGATACGCCAAGGTCTTCGTCGAGGCGATCGGTTACGAGCTGCCGCCGGTGGTGGTGACGTCGGCCGAGCTGGAGGCGCGGCTGGCGTCGCTCTACGAGGCGCTGCGGATCCCGGCCGGCCAGCTCGAGGCGCTGACCGGGATCGCCGAGCGGCGGTGGTGGGACGAGGGCTACCCGGTCTCCGAGGGGGCGACCGCCGCCGCGCGGCACGCGCTGGCCGGCTCCGCCGTCCGGCCCAAGGACCTCGACGTCCTGATCTACGCCGGCATCTGCCGCGAGCTGTTCGAGCCGGCCACCGCCTGCCGCGTCGCCGCCGGGGTGGGCGTCAGCCCCGACGCCGCCGTCTACGACCTGAGCAACGCCTGCCTCGGCGTCCTCAACGGCATGATCGACGTCGCCAACCGGATCGAGCTGGGCCAGATCCGCGCCGGCATGGTCGTCTCGTGCGAGTCGGCGCGCGAGATCAACGACATCATGATCGAGCGGATGCTGCAATCGAAGTCGATGGATACCTTCAAGTACTCGCTCGCGACGCTCACCGGCGGCTCGGGGGCGGCCGCGGTGATCCTGACCGACGGCTCGTTCTCGGCCGAGGGGCGGCGCCGGCTGCTCGGCGGGGTCACTCAGACGGCGCCCGAGTTCCACGAGCTCTGCCGCTGGGGGATCGAGGCGATCCGGCCCCTGGGCTTCCGCCAGTTCATGTCCACCGACTCGGTCGGCGTGCTCAGGCACGGCGTCGAGCTCGGCCAGCGGACCTGGGCGGCCTTCCTCCGCAAGCTTGGCTGGGTGAAGGACCAGGTCGACCGGTACATCTGCCACCAGGTCGGAGCGGGGCACCGCGACACGATCCTCGAGCTGCTGGGGATCGACGCCGACCGCGACTTCCCGACGTTCCCCTACCTGGGCAACATCGGCACGGTCTCGCTGCCGCTGACCGCAGCGCTGGCCGAGGACCGCGAGTTCCTCCGGCCCGGCGACCGCGTCGCGTTCCTCGGCATCGGCAGCGGCCTGAACTGCCTGATGCTCGGCCTCGAATGGTGATGGCGACCGACGGGGGGACTGGTCCGATGAGCCGCTCGGCGCTCGACGCCTTCCTGGAGGCCCACCCTGGGCGCGACCTCGACCTCGGTGGGCTGCGCTATCACTACCTCGACGAGGGCGGCGGCGAGCCGGTCGTGATGCTCCACGGCAACCCGTCGTGGTCGTTCTCCTACCGCCGGCTGGTCGAGGCCCTCGCTCCAACCTACCGGGCGATCGTCCCCGACCACATCGGCTGCGGCCTCTCGGACAAGCCGGGCGACGCGCAGTACGACTACACCCTGGAGAGCCGGGTGTGCGACCTCGAGGCACTGCTGGATCACCTCGGGATCGACGGCGGCGTGACGCTGGTCCTGCACGACTGGGGCGGGATGATCGGCATGACGTACGCCTCGAGGCATCCCGAGCGGGTGTCGCGGCTGGTCATCCTGAACACCGCCGCGTTCCACCTGCCGCCTTCGAAACCGTTCCCGTGGCCGCTCTGGGCTTGCCGGACGCCCCTGGGGGCCTGGCTCGTCCGCGGCCTGAACGCCTTCTGTCGAGGCGCGGCGCGGGTCGGCTGCACGCACCACCCGATGCCCCGCGACGTCCGCGACGCCTACCTCGCCCCTTACGACTCGTGGGCGCACCGGATCACCGTCCACCGGTTCGTCCAGGACATCCCGCTCCGCCCCGGCGATCGCGCCTACGACACCGTCACCCAGGTCGAGCGAAGCCTGGACCGTTTCGCCGACGTCCCGATGCTGATCGCCTGGGGCCTGAGAGACTTCGTCTTCGATCGCCACTTCCTCGACGACTGGACCCGCCGGTTCCCCGCCGCGGAGGTCCACCGCTTCCCAGAGGCCGGGCATTACATCCTCGAGGACGAGGCCGATCGGGTCGTCCCCCTCATCGGCGACTTCCTGGCGGCCCACCCAATCGCCCGGGAAGTGGGGTGAGATGAGATACCTCGGCTCATGTTCCCAGATCGGTGAAATCCCGCGGGCGTAATCCGCGTTCCAGTAGTTGGGGCCTGGTCCAAGAGGACACTGGGAGAAGACGACCGGTGGCACCCGGCACGGCGCGGTTGGGTTCGCTCGGGTGCGTCAGGGTAAGTCTGGTTGATCTTGTCAGTTGAAATACAGTCTGGCCCAAGCTCCTCGACCGTCTCGTAATCGCGGGCGACCTGAACGAGGACGCCGCCAGAAAAAAGATCAAGCGGCCCCGATGGGCCATCTCGATGAACCACGTCGCTCGTCGCGGGGACAAGAACAAGAATCTCCCTGCCACCGAATGGAAGCTCCTGAAAAGCGACCGCGTCGGGTACTGGTCGGGTATCTATTGCAAGGATACCGTCACCGGGTATCTGTCTATTGATCAAGTCTTTACATAAGAGCATATGACCTTGCCTAAGATTCAGCAAGACGAGCCTGCCACGTTACGCAGTGGATCGAGCCCCCCTCTTCAGCGAGGTCACGGCACTCCGCTACAACTTCTGCTGGGCGGTCCGCACCCTGCGGGTCAAGGCAGAGGACGGGACCTGGAGCCGTCGGACGCCGGTGATGGCGGCGGGTCTGGCCGATCACGTCTGGTCGCTCTTGGAATGGTTGACGTCACCTGCCGTCCATCGGAAGTAGGCCACGATGCAACCAGGCGGTTTGACGCAAATCACTTGTGAAATAACAACTTGTGGCGTTGCTTTCGCGGGTGCGGTACAACACGGTCCCTCCGCACAGCAGCCTGGGGTATCGGCCGCCGGCGCCGGAGGCGATCGTGCCGTGGACGTCGGC
>JAFANO010000297.1 GCA_019232645.1 Planctomycetaceae bacterium
CTCCTTCGCCCCGGCCCGCGCGCCAGCCAGGCTCGTGATTCCCAACACCACCTCGATCTCGACCTTCCCGCCGCTCGTGCGCTGCCGCCTCAGGCGGAAGACCTGCGCGCCGCCCGGCCCGTCCGAGCCCGGCGACCCCGCCTGCGACGACGTCTTCGGTCGGCCCGGCCGGCCAGGGCGCCGGCGGATTGGGTTCGGTCGGTGTGAACACTACCGCCTGCATGGAAGAGACTTGCGCCTCGGAATTGGCTTCGGTCGGCGCAATCGCTTCGGCCGCCGGGGAGCCCAGCTTGGGGCCCTCGACGCGGCGCAGCGACCGTGGCCCAACCCGAACCTGCCGCGGCGCAGCGGGCCACGCCACCGACCCGAACGCCGCGATGGGGGATGCGGTCGGCGCCAGATCCTCCGTCGTGGCCCGGATGTCCACCGCGGCATTGGGTTCGCTTGTCGCCAACCCATCCGCCGTCGTGAACAGGACTTGTGCCTTGAAATCGGGTTCGGTCGGCGCGAACGGATCGGCTTCGAGATTGGGTTCGGTCGGCGCCACCACTTTGGCCGAATGAGCTGGTCCGCCGGCTTGCCGACAGGCCCGAACAATCGACACGTCCGTCGTCCAGGACGCGGTGGATACCTGGGGGGCCCTGGATGGTGGAGACGTCTCCGTCTCGCCCCGGAACTCCCCGACCCGACCCTGTTCCGCGGTGGGTGCCTCTCCTCGATCCCCCGATCGCGCGGGAGGGCCGCGGCGGGGAACGCCCCGGCATCACGACCCCCCCGAGTCACCCTCCATGACCTGCCCGAATTTCGAGACGTCGCAAGGCCCCCGAACGGATGATCGATCCACGGGACCAGGCGGGATATGGGCGCGGCGCCCAAGGATGCCGCTTCCGATCCGCGGGTCCACGTCGGGCGTGTGCGGGTTCATCCCCGTCCAGGATGGGGTGAGCGGCGGAATCCGCCCGGCATCCGACGGTCGCGTGCTCACCGCGCCTGATCTGACCTTCATCCGAGATGCCAACGAGCGGAGGCGGTTTTGCCTTTAGGAGTATCATCGGGCCAACGCCGAGAGATCTTCGGATTTTCCGTGGAGGGCGCACGGCTCGCCTCACACGGGGGTTCGTGTTGGGCCGTTGGTGATGCGGGCGCCTTCCTCTGGCCCCGAACATCCCTCGCGAATCATCCCCGGGTCGGCCCGGTCTTCTCCTCCTCTGATTGGTGTTCTGCCAGCGATCAACGGCCCCTCATCCGCTCACGGCACCCGAGGCCGACTCGGCGCGGATCTCGTCCATCGTGACGACCCGGCGCTCGTCGACGGCCTTGCGGACGAGCAGGCCGGTGAGCGTGGCGTCGCGGGCCTCGGCCAGGGTCAGGGGCGGAGGCACGGGCTGGCCGGCGCGGACGGCGTCGAGGAAGGCCGACAGGGCGAGCCGGGTATCGGCCTGGTTGCCGGGGTGGAGCGTCTGGCGCGGGCGGGACTTGTCGCGAAAGGTGACCGTCCCCGAGCCGAGGTCGAGCCCCCCGGCCGTCCCCATCACCTGGAGCGTGATCCCGGTGAACCGGTCGTCGGCGGGGGCGACCCAGCTGTGCAGGAACGCGACATGGAAGCCGTCGGCCCACTCCAGGTGCGCCGAGTAATGGTCGGTCACGTCCCGCCCCGGCTGCTGGTCGGCGAAGAGGTCGCGCCGGCCCAGGCCGAACGCCCGGGCGGGCGGCCCGCCAGCGATCCAGTGGAAGACGTCCCAGACGTGCACCGCCTGCTCGACCATCCAGTCGCCCGACCGCGCGCGGCGGGCGAGCCAGTCGCCGTGGCCGTTCATCGGGCCGTTGCTGCTGACCCACGCGGCCGTGCCCTCGATCGGCGTGCCCAGCTCGCCCCGATGGATCAGCGCCACGCCGTCGCGGTAGCGCGGGTTCGACCGCCGCTGGTAGCCGACGTGGACGACGACTCCGGGGGCCTTGTCGGCCTCGGCGATCAGCATGTCGCAGGCGGCGAGCGTCGGCGCCAGGGGCTTCTCGGCATAGAGGTGCTTGCCCGCACGGATCGCGTCGCGGTCGACCTCGGCGTGCAGGTCGCACGGCAGGGCGACGACGACCGCGTCCACGTCGTCCCGATCGAGCACCTGCCCGACCCGCTCGACCCCCTCGGGCCGGCCGCCCGTGGCCTTCTCAACGATCCCCTGCCCCCGGAGGCGATGCTTGGCCTCGGCGTCGCAGACGGACACGACCTGCGCGCCCGGCATCTCGAGCAGCGTCCGGAGCAGGCTCGTCCCCCGCGTCCCGAGCCCGATCACGCCGACCCGGACCGGCCGGCCCTCGACCGCCCCCTCGCCGATTCTCCCCTGAGATAGCGCCAGCCCCGCCGCGGCCGAGCAGCCGAGGAAGCGTCGACGGTTTAATCTGATTGGAGGCATCGGGTTTCCAT
>JAFANO010000378.1 GCA_019232645.1 Planctomycetaceae bacterium
TGCTCAATCGAGGGCGCGCGCTCAGGACGTCATAGCCCCGCGCCTCGATCCGCTCGAGGATCGCCAGGCCGCCGCGCGGGAACAGGTCCACGTCGACGGCCAGGGCGCGCGGCAGACGCGGCACCAGGGTGCGGCCCCGACGGAACAGCTCTCGAGTCCGCTCGACCTCGAACTTCAGCAGGGAGGCGAACGCCGGGGTGAAGCGTCGGGCGTGGAGGTCGGCGTCGGGGTAGCCGAAGCGCTCGCGGTCCTCGCGGGGCAGGTAGACGCGGCCGATCGCCAGGTCTCGGGCCACGTCCTGCCAGAAATTGGCCAGTTGCAGCCCGGTGCAAGTGGCGTCGGCCAGGCGAGCGTTCTCGGCGTCGAAGGCGCGGGCCAGGTAGAGGATCAGGTGGCCCACCGGGTTCGCCGACCTCGCGCAGTAATCGAGCAGTTGCGCGAAGGTCGCATACTCGGCGACCTCCTGGTCCTGCTCGAACGCCGAGATCAGCGCCTCGAATGGAGTGATCGGGATGGCGAACTCGGCCACGGTCTCGGCCAATGCGACCATCACGGGGTGACGGACGCGCCCCTCGTAGAGTGCCCGGAGTTCGCCGCGCCACCAGGCGAGCAGCTCGCGCGAACGGGCCGAGTCGTCAACCTCGTCGCCGAGGTCGTCCGACCAGCGGCAGAACGCGTAGATGCTCCGGAACGCCGGCCGGAGAGGCCGAGGCGTCAGCCAGGTCACGACGCTGAAGTTCTCGTAGTGCGACGCCGTCAGGCGGCCGCAGTAGGCACGCGCCTGGTCGAGCGTCATGGCGTACGAGGCATCAGGACCGTACCGGCGGAGATCATCCGAAAACGGCATGCCGAGATTCCCTGGCGCGAGCGGGCTGGACCTGGAAGATGCATCTCGAGGGTTCATGCCCGGACTGCCAACCGAGGCTCACGAACTCCCCAGGAGGCGTCTCTGTCGGCCCGATTCTAGCGGTATCGGGCCGACCTCGCCAGACAACTGGGCGGTCGACCGGCCCCGGCTCGCCAGGCACAATCGGTCGCGACTCGGACGAGACCCCGCACGAACGACACACGGGGTTCGCCACCATGTCGCCGATCACGATGAGTGAGAAGATTGAACCGACACCGATATCATGACCGCCGACCCAGTCGGCTGCAAAACCTGCTGATCTCCACGTCACCTGGGATACCGATGTCCACTCCCACAAAATTCGTGAGGGCTAGTACAATCCTGGTGAGGGAGTGACGCCCGAGGCATCGGAACCTCGGGCGGCGGGGCCTTAGCTTCGAGGCCTCCCGGCGACAGACCTGGCACCAGGGTCTCGACACGATCCCGATGATCCCACCGTCCGGGACGCTCCTCTCCTCCCCATCTCCCCCGGCACCGATCCCGCGGGCGACCAGATCCCGCGGAGGTTAATCCATATGTCACGAGTGGTTACAACACCCCCGGCGAACGGCTTGCGGGCCGACGGGACGCTTTCGGGTGGCTGGTGGCACGACGATCCCGCGACCGGGCGGATCGTCTGCGACCTTTGCCCCCGCGCGTGCAGCCTCAAGCCGGGCGATCGGGGCTTCTGCTTCGTCCGCCAGAACCTCGACAACGAGATCGTGCTGACGACCTACGGGAGGAGCACCGGGTTCTGCATCGATCCGATCGAGAAGAAGCCGCTGAATCATTTTTACCCCGGCACCAGCGTCCTGTCGTTCGGCACGGCCGGCTGCAATCTGGGCTGCAAGTTCTGCCAGAACTGGGATATCTCGAAGTCGCGCGAGATCGAGCGGCTGAGCGAGGTCGCGACCCCCGAGGCGATCGCCGAGGCCGCCCGGAGGCACGGCTGCCGGAGCGTCGCCTTCACGTACAACGACCCGGTCATCTGGGCCGAGTACGCGATCGAGACCGCCCGGGCCTGCCGCGCGGCGGGGATCCATTCGGTCGCCGTCACGGCGGGCTACATCACGCCCGCGGCGCGGGGGCCGTTCTACCAGGTGATGGACGCGGCCAACGTCGACCTCAAGGGGTTCACCGAGGAGTTCTACCGGCACATCACCTACTCGCACCTGCAACCGGTGCTCGACACGCTCGAATGGCTCAAGAAGGAGACGGACGTCTGGTTCGAGATCACCAACCTGGTGATCCCGCAGGCCAACGACGCGATGGACGACATCCGCCGGATGTGCCAGTGGATCCTCGAGCACTGCGGCGACCAGGTGCCGCTGCACTTCACGGCGTTCCACCCCGACTTCCGGATGCTGGATCGGCCGCGTACCCCGCACGAGACGCTTCTCCGGGCGCATGAGGTGGCCCGCCGCGAGGGCCTGAAATTCGTCTACACGGGCAATGTCAACGACGCGGCCCACCAGAGCACGTACTGCCCGCATTGCGGGACCCTGGTGATCGAGCGCGATTGGTACACCCTCGGGGTGTACCACCTGCGGGGGGACCGCTGCGGCTCCTGCGGCGGCCACATCCCCGGCCACTTCGACGAACGGCCGGGGACCTGGGGCCGCAAGCGCGTCCCCGTCGAGATCGCGCGGGCCGCGCCCGGGCCTCAGGTCGTCCCCCTCAACCTCCCGAGTCACGCGATGAAGCCCACGACCGGATCTGCCGAGCCCGCCACTCCGGCACCGGCGCGCGACGCCCTGCTGTCCCGACTCACCCCCGAGCAGCACGCACCGATCCTCTCGGCGGCCGCCGAGTTCGTGGCGGCCGCGATCCAGGGCCGGTCCGCGTCCTTGCCCGACCCCGCTCTGGCCGGCGGCGCGACGATCCCGGTGACGGGGGCGTACGTCACCCTGAAGCGCCAAGGACACCTTCGCGCCTGCTGCGGCTTCCTGGGCGAGTCTCCGGAGCTGATCGAGGCCCTGTTCCATGCCTGCCTGCGCACGGCGACGGAGGACCATCGCCTCCCGCCCCTCTCGGCGACGGAGCTGCCGCATCTCGACCTGAGCGTGAACCTCCTGTTCAACTTGAAGCCGGTCCAGGCGCGCGGCCGCGACCGGGTCGAGGCCGTGCAGGTCGGGCGACACGGCCTCCGGATCCACCGCGGCGACGCGTCCGGCCTGCTGCTACCGGGCGTCGCCGTCGAGCACGGCTGGGATTCCGAGTCCTTCCTCCGCCATGTCTGCCACAAGGCGGGGCTGCCCACCACGGCCTGGGTGGATGATGCGACGGGCCTGTTCACCTTCGAGAGCGTCGAGTTCGGCGGCCCGTACGATGCGACGGTCCTCGGGCCCAACGGCGCCCGGACGGACGGCCTCCTCGCGCCCAGGGAGTTCCGGCAACTGACGTCCCACGCGCGGGACAACCTGCTGGCGCTGGCGTCGGGCCTGACCCCGATCTATTACGTCCCCGGCATCCCGGACGGCAACCACGCGGGCCTGATGCTCACCGTGGACGGGCCGGACGGCGACGAACCGAGGCACTACCTCCAGCTCTCGCTCCGCCCAGGGGTCCCGCTCCAGGCGACACTCTTCCGGCTTTGCGAGCACGCCGCGCAGGTGCTGCGCCAGGCGCCCGCCGGGCCGAGGGCGATCCGGGTCGGGCTGACGATCCTCGCCGCTCCGGCCATGCAAGGCACGTTCCACGATCCCGACCTGCGCGGGCTCGACCCGGCGCAACGGGCCCTCCTGGCGATGGAGCACGACAAGAGCGCCATGATCTTCGCGCCGACGAGCTCCCCGGAGGACCTGCTCGAGGCCATGCGGGGCCAGATCCGGCCGCTGAACCCGGAGGGCGTCGGTCTCATCAGCCTGGCGGCGCAATCGACGGAGTCCGAGTTCGTCTTCCGCTCGGTCCCGAGCCCCGTGACGCTCGACGGCACGCGTCCCCCGGCCATGGCGGGTCGGTTCTACCCGGACGACCCGGCCGACCTCGCGCGGATGGTCGACGGGCTGCTCGCCGCGAGCGAGCGCCGGCCGGAGCCGTGGCCGGCGGCCATGGTGCCGCACGCGGGCCTGATCTATTCGGGCAAGCTGGCGGCTGCGGTGTTCCATCGGCTCGAGATCCCCGAGCAGGTGATCGTCATCGGGCCGAAGCACACCCGGCTGGGGGTCGATTGGGCCGTGGCGCCGCACGAGACGTGGTCGATCCCCGGCGCGACGATCCCCTCCGACCCGGCCCTGGCGCGGGCCCTGGCGGCGGCGATCCCCGGCCTCCAGCTCGACGCCGCCGCGCACCGGCAAGAGCACGCCATCGAGGTCGAGCTGCCATTCCTGGCGCGGCTCGCCCCGAGGACTCGCGTCGTCGGCATGGTCGTCGGCGGGGGCAACTGGGAACGCTGCCGGCTCTTCGCGCACGGCTTGGCGGAGGTCGTCCGGGGCCTCCCGAGCCGCCCCCTGCTGGTCATCTCCAGCGACATGAACCACTTCGCCACAGACCGGGAGAACCGCCAGCTCGACGAGATCGCCCTGCGGGCGATGGGGCGCCTCGACCCGGCCCACCTCCTGGCCACGGTGAACGAGCACAACATCAGCATGTGCGGCGTGCTCCCGGCCGTGATCGTCATGGAGTGCCTCCGGCTCCTCGGCGGTCTGCAAGGCTTCGAGCGCGTCGGCTACGCCACCAGCGCCGACGTCAGCGGCGACACCAGCCGGGTCGTCGGCTACGCCGGTGTCTTGCTCAAGTGACTTTCAGATCGAGGAGTTCGCCGGTCGAAAGAGCGGGACCCGTGAACGACAACGGAGGCCGAAGGATGAAGTCGCACACTGAATACTTGACGATGAACGTCCCCGCGCGGATGGACTTCGTCAACATCACCCGGCAGGTCGAGGAGGCCGTCCGCAAGAGCGGCGTCCGCGAGGGGCTCGTGCTGGTCAACGCGATGCACATCACAGCCAGCGTCTTCATCAACGACGACGAGCCGGGCCTGCACGAGGACTACAAGCGCTGGCTCGAGCAACTCGCCCCCTTCGACCCCTCGCCGACTCGTTACAAGCACAACCGCACCGGCGAGGACAACGCCGACGCCCACCACAAGCGGCAGGTCATGGGCCGCGAGGTCGTGGTGGCGATCACCGACGGTCAGCTCGACTTCGGGCCCTGGGAGCAGATCTTCTACGGCGAGTTCGACGGCAGGAGGCCCAAGCGGGTCCTGATCAAGATCCTCGGGGATTGAACCGACCCGGTCCCATACGGTGCGGTCAGGGCTGGAGGACCAGCGCGATCGCCGACGACGTGGCGCGGCCGGAGACCTCGTCCTTCTGGGTCAGGTTAAGCTCGTAGGAGCCGGGGGACAACTGGGTGGGCAAGGTGATCGGACAGGCCACGTAATAGTCGCGGCGACGACGGCGGCTGACTTCGGAAGCGGATACCGAATGCTCCCAGACCGGTTTCCCTCCTTTGGTCGGGACGATCTCGACCCGGGACGACAGCCGCGACCGGAATGTCTCGCCGTTCCGTTCGTAGCGCACACCCGAGAGCTCGCAATAGACGATCAGGGATTGGCCGGCCCTGCAGGTCGCCGCGTCGAGTGCATCGAAATCTCCGAAGCCATGGACCGCGCGGCAGAGGTGGAGGTCGGCGATCTCCAGCGGGGCCTGCTCCTCGAGCGCCTCGATCGCGCGGTGGATCTCCGTCGCGCGCGTCCGGTCCTCGGACGGATCGGGGCCGGAGGTCGCGGCAAGTGCCCGGAGAACAGTCCCCCAGAGGGGCGAGTTCCCTGCCTCGGGGTCGGCGATCCAGTCGAGCAGTCGCGCCTGCAGCGCCGCGAGTTCGGGCGACCCGATGGCCCGCTCGTGAGCCATCGCCCGGAGCCGCTCCAGGTCCTGGCGCCAGAGGTCGCTCGGCGTGACGACCTTCGCGGGCCGCTCGGGGTCGATCGGCCGGGGCGCGGCCGGAGTCTCCTTCCGGTCCTTGACGGCCAGATCGGCGAGGGCGGACGGCTTGACCTTCGGTTCGGCGATGGAAGCGGCGGGGGTCATGTGCGAAGGTTCGGGCAC
>JAFANO010000558.1 GCA_019232645.1 Planctomycetaceae bacterium
GCCGATCAGGCCGACCAGGCCCAGCGTTTCGATCAGGCCGATTGCGTTGCCGTTCATGGGGATGACCTCGCTGGATGATGTGCCCCTCCCGTACGGGTCCCAGGAATTTTGTGCACAGTCTGCTGATTTGAAATTGGAGCTCTCAAATGTGAGATCCGGACAAAGGGCACAAAATCACCGGAGTGCGTACCACACCCCCGCGCCCCGGGTGGGGATGCGGATGCCCTCGGCGACGCCCCGCGAGATCCGCAGTGGCCGAGACAGAGGCGCCGGGCGTCCTCGAACGCATCCCCACCCGGGGCGCGGGGGCGCGGATCGCTCGTCTATCCGATGAACGTCCGCACGACGGCCTCGTCGGGCCGGGGGATGACGTGGGCGCTGATCAGCTCGCCGACCCGGCTGGCGGCCTCGGCGCCCGCCTCGACGGCGGCGCGGACGCTGCCGACGTCGCCCCGGACCAGGGCCGTGACGTACCCGGCGCCGATGCCGACGCGGCCGACCAGGCTGACGTTGGCCGCCTTGAGCATGGCGTCGGTCGCCTCGATGACGCCGACGAGGCCCTTGGTCTCGACCAGGCCGAGGGCGTCGCCGCCGAAGCCGCCGCCGTGGGTCGCGGGCCGCCGCGCGGATCTCTGGATGGTCGCCATGGGATCAAGCTCCGTCGCCTTTGGGGGTGTCTCCCAGTGCCGGCACGGGGCCGGGGGCCGCGGCCTTGTTGGCGAACGTCAGGACGCCGCCGAGGTCCTCGTGGGGGCGGGGGATCACCTGGACGCTGACCACCTCGCCGATCCGGCTCGCCGCGGCCGCGCCCGCGTCGACCGCGGCCTTCACCGCCGCGACGTCGCCCGCCACGAACGCGGTCACCAGGCCGCTGCCGACCTTCTCCCAGCCGACCAGGTCCACGTTGGCCGCCTTCAACATCGCGTCGCTGGCTTCCACCAGCGCGACGAACCCCTTGCATTCGATCATGCCGAGCGCTTCAAGCGTCGAGCTGGCCATCGCGGCCCTCCTTCAGCGAACCCGTGATTTCAAAGCGAAAATTTCAAAGAAAATTTCTGAAATTTAAGATCCGAAATCTTGGATTCTCGTCAACGATGATGATCCTCGAAAAAGCGTAACCTTGGTCGCATGCGCCAGGTCGCAGGCGTTCGCCTCGTCGGTGTCGATGTGCACCTCGAGCTTCCAGTCCTCGTGGACCCGCGCCAGCAGGCCCTCGAGGACGGTCGGGCAGGTGCCCTCGACCCGCATGTTGATCCGGTCGAGGTGCTTGACGCCGTAGTACGCGGCGTCCTTCGGGCCCATGTGGACGTGCCGCTCGGCGCGGATGACACCCTTGGGCAGGACCAAGCTCCCCTTCGGGCCGATCAGCAGGCAGCCGGGCGTCCCCTCGATGTCGCCCGAGGGTTTCACGGGGACGTCGATCCCCAGGCTGATCGCGTCGCTGAAGGCCAGCTCGACCTGGCTGAACGACCGGCACGGGCCGAGGATCCGGACGCCCGGGATCATCCGCTGCCTCGGGCCGACCACCGCCACCGTCTCGTTCGCGGCGAATTCGGTCGGCTGGTAGAGCCGCTTCATCGGCGTGAGCTGATAGCCCTCGCCGAACAGGACGTCCACGTCCGCCTGGGTCAGGTGGCAATGCCGCGCCGAGATGTTGGCGACGAGGTGCGGCCGGCGGGCCACGGCCGCGCCGTCGGCCGAGGCCGCCGCGCCCGCGCCCAACTGCCGCCGGAGGATCGACCGGACCAACTCCTCAACCTGCACTCGGGAAGGGGCAAGGGTGCTCATGCTTCCGTCCTCAAACGCGACCCCGACGGGCGGCGTCGGGTCACCGTCGGCCCCTCGGCGGGGGCGGGTCGGCTCAGGATTCGGCCTCGGGACCGGGGGCGTCGAGTCGAGCAGGGCCATCGGCCCGCCCGTTGGCGGGGGCGCCTTCGAGCGGGGCGACGTGGATCGTCACGCCCGAGGATTCCAGGAGGATCCGGTAGTCGTCCGGCACGCCGGAGTCGACGACCAGGTGCCGGACCTCCTCCAGCCCGCAGAGCCTCGCCAGCGCCAGCCGGCCGAACTTCGTGTGGTCGGCGACGATCATGACCTCCTGGCCGCACGACATCATCTGGCGCTCGGTCTCGACCAGGAGCAGATTGGAGTTGTAGATGCCGTCGGCCACGATCCCCCCGGCGCCCAGGATCGCCTTGCGGACGCGAATCCTCTGCATCGTGGCGATCGCCAGGGGCCCCAGCGCCACGCCCGTCCGGGGGTAGACGTAGCCCCCGATCAGGATCAGGTCGATGGGCTGGCTCGCCGTCAGCAGTTGCGCGATCGGCAAGCTGTTGGTCACGACCTGCAAGGGACGCCCGAGCAGGGCCCGAGCGACCTCCAGCGTCGTCGTCCCGCCGTCGAGCAAGACCGCGTCGCCGTCCTCGATCAAGGCGGCGGCGGCTCGTCCGATCGCCTGCTTCTCGGCCGCCGCGGTCGAGGCCCGATCCTCGAGGGCGGGCCAGGCGCGGACCTCGTCCGGGGCGACCGCCCCGCCGTGCGTCCGCTTGATCGCGCCCGCCAGGTCGAGCATCTCCAGGTCGCGGCGGACCGTGCTCTCGGAGACCCCCAACGACTTCACCAGCTC
>JAFANO010000591.1 GCA_019232645.1 Planctomycetaceae bacterium
CTGCGTGGTCCGGCCACTGCGACAGTCCAGCCGGTCCACTGCAGATTGTTCACTTGACCTCTGACTCACGACGACCATCGGGTGAACTCCTCACTCGTCCGTCACCCGGAGCGAGACCGATCAGGAGCTTGGACCGCGACGTCATGAACGCGACCTTCTTCACTACATAATATAATAGGGGGCAACGGATATCATAGGGGGTAACGGGCGCGCCGATCGGCATCGGCTGAGCAGAGCTCCTGAGAACGGGCGCGGTATGTTTTGGGATTGCCCAAATTACCAAGACTTGCAAGTCTGGAGACTTTACGACGAATAGGATGCCGTACGGCCCATGCCCACGAGCAGATGTGAGGCCGTGAGGCGGGCCTGCCGGTGGACGCGAGTGTGGGTCATCCTCGCCCCAGACTGGTCTTGTCGGGCGCTCCCCAGAGGCCCCGACCGGGCCGCCCGCTGGTCTGCCGGGAGGGTCGAGGCCGAATTCCGCGATCGGAGGCCGACGTGTCTTTCATGAACGTCCAGATCGAGCCGCACGACGTCCTGGGCCTCTCCCCGGAGGCGACGCTCCAGGAGATCCGCGACGCCTACCGCCAGAAGGCCAAGAGGCTCCACCCCGATGCGGGGGGCGAGGCCTGGGCGTTCCGGGTCCTGGTCCAGGCGTACGAGGCCCTGTGCACCGCGCGGGTGGCGCGCGCGGTCCGGTCCGAGGAGGCGCGTCACGCCCCTCCGCCGGCCGAAGAGCGCCGCAAGGAGCCCCGGTTCACCCGCGACACCGCCGAGACGGCCTGGCTCGGCCATGCGGACGACCTGGACGACCCGGCGCGGGTCGTCGACGTCGAGAAGCTCTGGGTCCGCTACGAGGTGGACCACATCTGGCTCCTCCAGGGCGATGCGCACGAGTCCCGCTTCGTGAGCTGCTGCCTCAACATCACCTGGCCCTCATCGCTGGTGCAGCGGCGGGACCAGGACCCCGACGTCGGGGACCTCCCGCGGGAGGTCGGCGAGGTCTTCGACGAGATGTGCCTCGTGACGCGTGTCGTCTCGTCGCGGTCGCACGTCGAGGACGGCCGCTTCGCGGGTTGGTTGAGCTATGCCAGCGCGGGCCTGGCCAACACCGCCCTGGCGAAGCTGCGCGAGCTGCTGCACCGGCGGGGGCTCGGGATTCGGCCGTGGAACCGCGACCTGATCATCCCCCGCGAGTGGCGATGACGTCGCGTTCGGCTCGGCCCGAGCCCGCCCGAGAGTCCACGCGTCCAGCGACCGGGGATCGGTCCCGATCGGAGGGGTCCGGAGGATCACAACCGTTCGATCAGGACTTCAAGCCGCGGGGCACCGCGGCCTCTTCGGCGTAGTACCTCCCCTCGGACCGGGGGGCCCAGAACCAGCCGAACAGGAAGCCGTCCGCCGAGAGGTAATTGCTGGTCACCGGGGAGAGCCAGAGGATCCCGGCGTTGACCAGGAGGTATGTGAGCATTCCTGGATACATATCGCTGTGATTCTTGATCGTGTGTCCGAAGAGGAGGTTGGCCAGGAGGAAGCCCGTGAGGGTCGCCGTCAAGGTCGTGAGGAGCCCGGCGATGAGCAGCGTGCCGAGGGCGACCTCGGCGTAGGGGAGCACGTCGGCGAAGAGCCGGACCAGGTCGGGTCTCAGCGGCGTGTCCGCGAATTGGGTGACGATCATGGCCGGGTATTTCCCGGCCTTCCGCGCCTCGAACTTGCCGAGCCCGGCCGTCAGGAAGATGAGGCCGAGCCCGATGCGGAGCGTCAGCGCGACCAGGCTTCGGATCAGAGGCCCGGGCTCGCGCCGCAGGGCGATGGCGGACTTCGTAGTCATGGGAGATCCCCTGGGATTAGGGTTAGATGCGGGGGTTTTGCCGCATCTTCTCGATGATGGGCTCGATCAACTGGCGCGGGACGAACCGGCAGATGGCCTCCGCTCCGCCATAGCGCGCCACCTGCTTGATGAGCGAGCTCGAGACGTGCGAGTATTCGCCGTCGGCCATCAGGAAGACGGTCTCGACGTACGGGTCGAGGCAATGGTTGGCCATCGACATGCCGAACTCGTATTCCATATCGGAGAGGGTTCGGACGCCTCGGAGGATGACCCGCGCCCCGATCCGCCGGACGAACTGCACGGTCAGCTCCTCGAACGACTCGACGGAGACGTTGGGAAACTCGGAGACCACCATTCGCGTCAGCTCGACCCGCTCGTCGACGTTGAAGAGCGTCTCCTTGCTGGGGTTGACGCCGATCCCAACGACCAGGTGCTCGAAGAGCAGCCGGCCTCGGCGGATGACGTCGAGGTGGCCCAGCGTAACGGGGTCGAACGTGCCGGTGAAGACTGCCGTGCGCGAAGGGTCGGAGGTGCGCGATGTCATGGTCATGAAGGGCCCTGGGGACTGCGATGAGCCTGGTCGAGGCTCCTGGGGTCGTGGATCGAAGTTCGTCCGCGGAGGACGGGTCGTCGGCGATGGGTTCGGGCGGAGAAACATGCCCCCGGTCGTCGACCGGCCTCGGTCCGGCTCCCGCCAGTTGAGGGCGGCTAACGCTCGGACGCCAGGCACGCCTCCAGGAGGTCGAGGTCGGCGTCGTTGTTGTAGACGTGCGCGCTGATCCTGAGACGCCCTCGGCGGCAGGCCGCGACGACTCCTCGGCGGCGAAGCCCCCGGGCGACCTCGTCGGGCGCGACGCCGTCGCGCTCCAGCGCCACGATCCCCGAGCGGTCCTCGGGCCGGTCCGATCCGAAGACACGCCAGCCTGCCGAGGCGGCCCGCTCGCGGACGGCCTCGGCCCGCTCGAGGATCCGGCGCGAGACGGCCGCCGGGCCGAGTTCCAGCAGCAGGCCGAGGCTCGCGCCCAGCGCCTGGAGGCCGGGCATGTTGAACGAGCCTCCCTCCCACCGCTGGGCGCTGGGCTTGAGCCGGAAGTCGGGCGCGGGCACGTTGTACGAGCCAACCACGCTGTGCCAGCCGACCCCCAGCGGCCGGAGCCGGTCGATCCAGTCGCGGCGGACGTAGAGCAGCCCCGCCCCCTCGGGGCCGAGCAGCCACTTGTGGCCGTCGGCGGCCAGGAAGTCGATCGGGGTCCGCCGGACGTCGATCACCAGCGGCCCGAGCCCCTGGATCGCGTCCACGAACAGCGCGACCCCGCGCGACCGGCAGAGTTCGCCCAGCGCGTCGAGGTCGTTGCGGAACCCCGAGGCGAACTCGACGTGGCTGATCGTCAGGACTCGGGTCGAGGCGTCCATCGCCGCGGCCAGGTCCTCGACCCAGACCCGGCCCTCGCGGCTGGGCACGGTCCGGAGCGTGACCCCCCGATCGGCCAGGTTCATCCACGGGTAGATGTTCGACGGATACTCCTCGGCGGCCGTCACCACGCTGTCGCCGGGCCTCCAGGGGAAGCCCTCGGCGACCAGGCCGATGCCCTGCGTCGTGCTGTTGACGAAGGCGACCTCGTCGGGGTCGGCGCCGATCAGCCGAGCGGCCCGGACCCGGATCTCCTCGAGCCGCCGACTCCAGTCGGGCCAGCTGACCACGCCGTTCCGCGCGACGTCGCCGGACCACTCGCACAAGGCCGCGGTCGTGCGTCGGGGCAGGGGGGACACCGCCGCGTGATCGAAGTACGCCCACCGCTCGGAGACAGGGAACTCGGCCTTTCGCAGCGCATCCCAATCCACGGCCGACTCCACCCCAGGCGTAAAGGTCATCGTGATTGCTCAAGCGTAACGATCCGACCGTGCGAAGGCTATCCCGAATCTTCTGACACCGCCGCGCGCACCGAGGGCCGGCGGATGTCGCATGCGGAGAAAGAACTTACGTCGAGAGGATCGTCAGGAGGTGTCCTGCAAGAGCGGCCTGACCACGGCCGCGACCACCGACCCGCGCGGCCGCTTCTCCTCGAGCGGGATGTAGGCCGACTTCTCGTCGACGATCCGGACGAGGCGGGGGTGAAGCCTGGCGAGCGTCTCGATCCGCCGGGCGTTGCGGTAGGTCAGGACGGCGTACTCGTCCTCGACGTGGATCCGTTCGAGCTGCCAGCGCCCGGCCAGGATCCGCAGCTCGGCCTCGGAGATCAGGTTCTCGGCGGGCGGCGGCAGGGGGCCGAAGCGGTCGATCAGCTCCTGGAGGAAGTCGGTCAGACGATCCAAGCTCCGGACCCGGCTCAGTCGGCGGTACAGCTCGACCTTGACCTTGGGGCCGGGGACGTAGTCTTTGGGCAGGAAGGCGCGCCAGGAGAGCTCGATCGAGCAGTCGAACATCGGCCGCTCGGGCTTGTGGGTCAGGTTGCGCACGGCCGATTCCAGCAGCGAGCAATAGAGCTCGTAGCCGACGCTCTCGATG
>JAFANO010000635.1 GCA_019232645.1 Planctomycetaceae bacterium
CGACGACCGTTGAACCGGACCCCGCTCCGGCTCATCGCTTCGGGAGCAACGGGGCGATGTATCGAGGGGCCTCGAGCTGATTCGGGAGTCCGCGCTCATACTCCGTGAGGATCCGCTGGTTCTCGGCCACGCGTGCCGCTTCCGCCAGCCCAACGAGCTGGTCCCAGCAGAGCGGAGCCGAGGCGCGGGCCGGCTGGTAGTCGGGTCCATATTCGGCGCGGGTACCGCACCACCACAACCAGTCGTGGGCCGACGCTGGATTCGCCATCAGGAGCAATCCCGGGAACAGAAGCACTCTCTTCATCGCTCGACCTCGAAGCCAAGGGTTCGTCGATCTCGGAGATTCCGCCCGGAGAAGTATGCTCTCTTGTACCAGCTTCGCAAGGCGGTCCAGGGGAACGTCGCGCGACCCCCTGGGACATGACTCTCCACGCCGAGAACGCTCCCTTCGGCGCCCGATCACCAGTACCTTCTCGACGGCTTCCCGCCCCATCAGGATCCGACGAGGGGACTGCCGCCTTCAGGCGGCAGGGGAATCGCCGCCCCCGAGGGTTGAAAGAGACACGACAGGGTCTGGCAACCGGCCCCGTACCCCGGTATCCTGGTTCCGGTGCTGGAACCACGAGACTTCGCCCCGGTGCACCGCGGCCGTCACCACCCGGCCGGTCCCGGGGGTCGCCGACATGTCGTCGGATCGCTCACCAGCTTCGCCTCGGGTCCGTCGCGCGACGGACCCGAGGCGGACCCCGACCCGCGCGGGTCGGCTGGCCTGGATCGGGCCAGCGGGCGGGAACGTAGACCGGCAGGTCATGCGTCGCCCGAGAAGCCGTCGCCTTGAGGCGACGGTAGTTCACACCGAAGGACGGCGGTTGCCACGGGGTCCTGAAGGTGCGACTCGAGGCGTCCGCCGTGGGACGACCATGGCCGACGGATCGTCGCTCCAGTCTCCCCGCGAGCGGTGAATGCAGCGGGGCGGTCCCCTGAAGGAGGAGGCCGCCCCGATCGTTGGATCAATCGCGCGAGGGATAAGGGCCGTCAGCCGATGCTGGCGATGATGTCGTCGATCAGGCGTTCGAGGACTTCGCGGGTCATCTGGCACGAGGCCGGGCTCCGGCGTCGGGTCACCTCGTCGAAGCAGACCCGCGCCAGGCGGAGCGTCCCTTGACTGCCAAGGTGGACTTCGTAATAGGATCGGAGGTCAGCGCGGGCCGTCGGCGCGTGACTGCGAAGCTCGACCGTGCCGCCAAGCGTGTCGTTCTCCAGGACGACCAGCGGCTCCATCAGATAGCTCACGCGCCGGGCCAGGGCCTCACCCCAGGCCAAGAGTGCCTCGGATGGCCACTCCGGCCGCGCCGTGGTGGCGAACTCCAGCGCGTCGAAAGCCAGGCCGACGGGACCGGAGGCGGTCAGGTGCAGGGTCAGCCGATGCGGCCCGTCTTCGGCCGTGAGGGCGCAGGATATCGCGCCGGAATCAGGGCGCGAATCAAGCGCGGCGACGATCTTTCGGCTCAGGCTCATGGGACGTTCCTCCCAACGGGCGGATCGTATGATCGGTCCCGTCGAATGAGAATAGGGTAGGCCGCCCATCGACGACGGTCTCGAGGTGGACCGGCCGTGTCCAGAGGCGGTTGAGATGACGCATCGTGTCCTGGGCGTGGTCGAGCTTCAGGTCCACCCCGAAATGCTCGTGCTGCAGGTACAGCTCGCCCCGGTTCCGGTAATTGCCTTCCTTGACCCGAATGATCGGCTGGCCGAAGTTGGTCAGCCCGAACAGGAGCCGCTCCTTGATCTTCTTGAACTCGCGGCTCTCGATCTCGTACGTCTCGTTCTGGTCGTTGTGCTTGAAGCTGAAGATCTGATGGCGGCGGCAGAAATCGGGCGTCAGGAACGTGTCAACGAACGTCACGTCGTTGTGGACCCTCCGCACTTCGAAGATCTTCTGGCGGCCCAGCCCGAGCTGCTTGTCCCACTTCTGGCGCGTCTCGTAGTCGTCGCAATCCTCATACTCGGCGCCGAATTGCCCCTTGTTCCAACGCTCCTCGATGTCGCGGAACAGCTCGATCCCCAGCTTGTACGGGTTGAGCCGGCCGGGCTGCGTCGCCATCGTCCCCGAGTGGTGGTCGGCGTAATCGACCAGCTCCGACGGCTTGAGCGTCCGCGTCGTCATGATCGTCGAGTGCCAGTACGACGCCCAGCCCTCGTTCATGATCTTGGTCTGGCCCTGGGGCGCGAAGTAATAGGCCTCCTCACGGATGATGCTCAGCACGTCGCGCTGCCACGAGTTCAGCGGCGCGTGCTCGAGCAGGAACAGCAGCACGTCGCGCTCGGGGACCTCGGGGAACTGCTTCGCCTTCTGGCGCTCCGCTTCCTTCTGCTTGGCCTGTTCCTTGAGGAACTCGGGGGGGTTCACGTACGAGTCCATATACTCCTTGCTCTGGAACTTCGAGACGGCCTCCGGCTTGTCGTCCTCGGGCTCGAAGTCATAGCGACTGTGGTCGTCGCGCCGCTTGATGAACGGTGAGTGGATGTCGATCAGGTTCTCCAGCGACAGGCAGCTATCGATGAAGTTCTCGACGGTGTCGACCCCGTGCCGCTCCATGTACGCGCGGATCCGGTTGCCGTGGTTGGCCGTCTCGTCCATCATCTTGCGGTTCGTCTGGCTGAACCAGATATTATTCTTGAAAAAATCATTGTGCCCATAGACGTGCGCCATGACCAGCTTTTGATCGACCCACTGGTTACAGCGCAGCAGGTAGGCGTAGCAGGGGTCGTTGTTGATCACCATCTCGTAGATCTTCTGGAGCCCGTAGCGATAGCCCTTGGAGAGCTGCTGGTACTCCATGCCGAACCGCCAGTGCGGGTAGCGGGTCGGGAACCCGCCCAGCGCGGCGATCTCGGAGAGCTCGTCGTAGTCGAGGACCTCGAAGACGGTATCGTAGAAGTCGAGCCCGAAGTCGCGAGCGTGCGCCTCGGTCGCGACCTGGAGCTCGAGGAGGTCGGGGGGAAGGTCGTGCTCGTTGCCCATGATCGACATCGGTCGCTATCTCCCTATCGTCGCGATCACCGCCGTGGGGACCCTGACTGTCTAGGCCATGAGCTTGCGGAGCTCTCCCTCGACGTGACTCGTACTGACCAGCAGGGGTTTCGTCGTCAACTCGATCTCCAGCTCGCCGGTCCGGTCCAGGGCGCGGTATGACCCGGCGAACTTGCCGATCGGCGTCGCCCCCTGGAACACACCCCGATCGGGCGTCCCTTCATAAGTACCGTGTTGCATCAACAATCGAGCGACCCGCCCGAAGACGGCGCGGCGCCTCTCGGGGTCGCGAGGATAAGGGACGCGGATCAGGCTCATGCGATTCACCTCCGAGTGCTCGCCCCGGTCCGAGCATACCAGTTCCCGATGCCGACGCTCATCAACCGCCCTGCTCCCGGAGCCGCGCGGGCAATGTGTCACGGACCCAGCGTCGGACCTGCTTCAGCCATTCCGTCTCGGGGACCGTCTGGGGCCGCCGGACCCACTCATCGATCTCGCCCGGCGCCAGGAACGGGAAGGCCGCGCTCGCCTCGGCCTCGGCATAGTAGCCATTCGCCTGCCGCACCAGGATGCGGAACCGCTTGTCGTCGCAGACCCAGACCTCGGGGACCTCGAGCCGACAATAGACTTCGACGGCCGCCGTCGCAGCATGGGTACGGACGGCCTCGATCGCCAGGTCCGGAGGTGGATCAACCCGCAGGTCGATCTTGTCCTTGCCGCGGACCCTGGCCTCGTTGCCCAGGTAGAACGTCTTGTCCCCCTCGACACCCCCGCGCTTTTCCCGCTTCCGGAACGTCGTCTGGCCCGCCGGGACGCAGGGGATGTCGAGTCCGACAACGATCTCCATGACGAACAGGCCCAGCCGTTCCGCGAGGCGTTCGTGGGGGAAGGACGTCGTCACGAGGTAGAGGCTCCCGTCCAGGTAGATCATCCGGGGGATGGGGCGCTCGCCTCGGAGCCGAAGCATCGTGACGTACCCCTTCCAGTCGAGGCCGTGCCACTCGACGCACTGGTCCTCGGCGCATGGGGCCAATCGGTCCGGGATCGTCGTCACCATCGCGTCCGCCTCCAGTAGGTGCGCGTCAGGCACCGCCGCACCGCCATCGAAACCCCGACGAGATCCGCGCCGCGAACTCGACTCACGTCACTCAGATCATCGGGAACGCCGTCGGCGTCGTCCCGACAATTCTCCCCCCGCCCCGCTCAACGACCGGGACTCATCGCCCGCGGCCGAGGAATTCCTTGATCGACTCGTAGATCCCGTCCTTATTCCGGATCTCGGACAGGGCGAGGTTGGGGACGTTCTCGAACGCCTCCTCGAGCTCGCGATAGAACTCGCCCGAGCCGTAAGGGCTTTCGACCTGGCCATAGCCGAACAGGTTGATCTTGGGCAGCAGTTGGTCGCGCAGCAGCGCGACGCACTGGCGGTTGTCCTCGCCCCAGTTGTCGCCGTCGGAGAAGTGGAGCACGTAGATGTTCCAGTCGACCGGCGGGTGTTCGGTGTCGATGATCTTGTTGGCCAGGTTGTAGGCCGAGCTGATCCGCGTCCCGCCGCTCTCGCGGGTGTGGTAGAAGGTATGCTGGTCAACTTCCTTGGCGACGGCGTCGTGGATGATGTAGCGGGTGGTGACGCCGTCGTACTGGCTCTTGAGCCAGGTGTCGATCCAGAACGCCTCGATCCGGACGATCTCCTTCTGGTCGTCGGTCATCGAGCCCGAGACGTCCATCAGGTAGAAGACGACGGCGTTGGAGTGGGGCGTGGCGACCGGGTTCCACGAGCGGTAGAGCTTGTCCTCGCGGACCGGGATGACCATCGGGTCGTTGGGATCATAGGTGTTCGAGGCGATCTGCCGCTTCAGCGCCTTCTTGTAGGTCCGCTTGAA
>JAFANO010000742.1 GCA_019232645.1 Planctomycetaceae bacterium
TGGCCGTCTCCCACGATCCCCCCGACGAGACGTTCCAGATCACCCTGGGCGCCGGGACCGTCGTCGCCACCGGCATCCACCGCTTCTGGAGGGCCGGCAAGGGCTGGACGATGGCCCGTGACCTCAAGCCCGGCAACTTCGTGCGCACCGTCGGCGGATTGGTCGCCGTCAATGCCGTGGCGGACGACTCGGTCCAGCCGGTCTTCAACTTGGAAATCGCTCACGGCCAGGGCTTCTTTTACGCTTCCCGGAACGTTTGTGCTCGGCCGGCCGAGGCGGCTGGCCCGCACCTCCTGGTCCTGAGCCGCCCCAACCGTGCAGGAACGTTCTGGGAGGCGTATGAGTGGGTCTGGGAGATATCCTGGTCCACGACCATAACCTGGTCCAGCCGACCCCCGATCCCTTCGATCCCCGGCCGGCGCTGGCGACGCGGGTCGCGGGCCCTCATTGAGCGCGGGCTGGTCGCTCAAGACTGGGCACGGCTCTTGCCGAGATTGTATCGTGTATGTTTCAAGAAGCTTTTTGTAGAAATTCAACGTCCTCCCCTGAGGACCGGGAATTTCACCGCACGATGCGCCTTTAATAACTTTAATTATTTTGAAATGGAGATCTTAAGTCTCGACCCTAAGGTCGAAAATCTCCCCTCTGAGATCCCTCAAGAGTGCCCGGATCATCCACAATGCGCGGCACACGGTCGATTGCGGCATGCCCGTGCCGGGACCGATGTGGGCCGGTGCAATTCTGGAATTATATGAACATTCTTTGCATGCGCGAGCCCGTCAGCGCCGCGAGCCATGGTGTCTGGCTGTTGCTGTCGGTGCCCGCCGCGCACCGCCTTTGGCGCCGGAGCGCCGGCGACCGCGCGAAACAGCTCAGCCTGCTCGGTTATGTCTTGTGCCTGGCCTTCTGCGCCGCGGCGAGTACACTCTATCATGCCGTCATGGTGTCGGCCGATCGGCGCGCACCCTTTCTCCTCCTGGACCACGTCGGGATCGCCGTCCTGATCGCGGGGACCTACACGCCGATCGCCTGGAACCTGCTCCACGGCCGGTGGCGGTGGATGACGTTGATGATGGCCTGGCTCCTGGCCGCCTCGGGGGCGCTGCTCCACCTGAGGATGAGCACGCTGCCGATCTGGCTGAGCACGGGGCTGTACCTGGGCATGGGATGGGCGGGGGTCTTCTTCTACCAGGAGTTCACCCGCATGCTGTCGCGCCGGGCCCTGGCCCCGATCGTCGTCGGAGGCATCCTCTACAGCGTAGGCGCACTCTTCAACCTGCTCCGCTGGCCCGTCTTATGGCCAGGGGTCTTCGAGGCACACGAACTCTTCCACCTCTTTGTCGTGGCCGGCAGCATGGCCCATTTCAACTTCATGTTCAGGGTCGTGGCGCCGTACAACCGGGCAGATGTCGCGTCGTCGAGGCGACCGGCCCGGCACCTCACGTTGCCAGGCCGGGGCCAACCGACAGCGTACCCCGACGCGCCCGACGCGAATCCGACCTGGCGTGGGGCCTCGGCCGGGCCGTGAGGACATCCGGCCTGATCATCGCCCGGTCTCTCGGGTTCACTTCTCCGGGCGCCTGGCCCGGCGCTCGATCTCGCGATCGTGACGCGCGAGCAAGAACAGCGCCGCCCGCGTATCCCCGTTCAGGGCCGCGATGAAGAGCGCCGAGTACAGCCTCTCGGCGCGAATCAGCTCGATCTGGTCAATCGCGCGACGGAAGCTCGGGCACTCGGCCAGCGTCGCTTGCAGAGAGCGGATGCTGATGCCCAGCCGGGCGCAGGCCGAGACCCGGCCCAACCCGTCGTGCAGCAGTCGGAGAAACGCAGTCCGCTGCTGCGGGTCGAGCCCCTCCGGGTCCGGGTTGGGCTTCGGGTTCGGATCGAGAAGCGGCGGGTTGGCATGCCACGTCTTGTCATCACTATCAAATCGGAATCGCAAGGTGATCCTCCGGTGCAATGCCGACCCTGGCACCTCGTCCTGGCGGCGACTCGGAATCGGACCGGACCGAGTCGACCCTGGACAATCCAGGATAGGCCATATTTCCACCGACGACCGGCGCACGCTTTCCGGGTCGCCGGCTCGCACCGAAGCCGGACCGGATGGCGATCCTCGCGACCCTCCTGCACGGTCGTTTTCCGGAAAAACCGCACGAGCTGCCGGACGGAACGGAGCATCTCCGTGCCCCCGTGTCGTGACACAGCCCCCGGTATGGATGTATGTTCAGGGCGACTGCCAGTCGTGCGCCGAGAGGGAGTTGGGGATCGTCCTATAATGCGTGAAGAGGGAGCGGGATGGCCGCGTGCCGAGGGAGTCCGCTCCGGCCTCGCGGCGGGCGCGGGCCGCTCTCTGGAAGGGGCACCGTCATGAATCGGATCAACGGACGCATGGTGCGGTCGGCCCGGGCTGTCGTGCTGGCCCTGGCGATCCTGGCCCTGCCCTCGACCGCGGCCCGTGCCCAGGTCATCGGGTACGGCGGCTTCGGCTATGGCTATCCCGGGTTCGGCTACGGCTACGGCTATCCCGGGTTCGGCTATTACGGCGGTTATGGCTATCCCGGGTTCGGGTATGGCGGCTACGGGTACGGCTCCAACTTCGCCCTCCCGGGTTACGGCTACGGCTATCCGGGGTACAACCTCGGCGTCCCGCAGTTCATCTCCCCGACCCTCGGCACGGGCTACGTGAATCCCCTCTACGGCCTCGGGCTGTCCGGCCTGGGCGTGCAATCCGCGCCCGCCGAGCAAATCCTGTCCGGCCGAGGCGATCAGGGACTTGCCGGTTATTCCCGGGGCTATCAGGGAATTTCCGGATACCCACGGTGAGGACGCCCCCCGGCCTTCCTCTCGATCCCTTGCGGACGGAGGAGGCCGGGGTGAGTGTATCGCGGTGCTCGGGTGTGAAGGTGCGGTCCGGGATGGACTCAGCCCGGCTTCGCGGCGATCGCGGCCTCGGCGGCCTCGACGACCTTGGCGGCGGTCAGGCCGTGCTTCTCGAGCAGGGCGTCGGGCGCGCCACTCTCGGCGTATCGGTCGCCGAGGTTGATGTAGCGGATCGGCACCGGCTTGAGCTCGGCGACGGTCATCGCCACCGCGCTGCCCAGGCCTCCGTGGGCCAGGTGCTCCTCGGCCACCACCAGCGCGCCGGTCTCCTCGGCCGCCGCCCGGAGCGCCTCGCGGTCGATCGGCTTGACCGTGTGCATGTCGAGCACCCGCGCCCGGATGCCCCGCTCGGCCAGCGCCTCGGCCGCGTCGAGCGCCGAGGCGACCATCAGGCCGTTGGCGATCAGCGTCACGTCGTCCCCGTCGCGGAGCCGGTTCGCCTTGCCGATGGCGAACGGCGCCGGGCCGTCGGGGTAGACCTTGGGCACCTCGGGGCGGCCGACGCGGAGGTAGACCGGGCCCTTGTATTCGAGCATGGCCCGGGTCGCCGCCCGGGCCGACGCCTCGTCGGCCGGGACGAGCACGACGAACCCCGGCAGCGCGCAGGTCAGGGCCACGTCCTCGATCCCCATCTGCGAGGGGCCGTCCTCGCCGATCGAGATCCCCGCGTGGCTGCCGACCACCTTGACGTCCAGGTGGGGATAGGCCACCGCCATCCGCAACTGGTCGAAGCCGTTGCAGGTGATGAACGCCGCGAAGCTGGCGATCAGGCTCGTCTTGCCCGAGCTGGCCAGGCCTCCGGCGATCCCAACCAGGTTGCTCTCGGCGATCCCGATGTTGAAGAACCGCTCGGGGTACTTCTTGCCGAACCACTCGGTCCTCGTCGAGTTGCTCACGTCGCCATCGAGGACGACGAGGTCGGGGTAGTCGCCCCCCCGCGCCTCCAGCTCCCGCCCGAAGGCGTCGCGGGTCGCCTTGCCCATCTCGCGTTTCGACTGCAGTGCGGAGGATGCTCCCGCCATCGCCGGCACCTCTCTCGGTACGGTAAGTCCCGCAGAGCCGACATCGCGCACGCCTGGGCCAGCGATGTCCTCTCCGCCGGGTCGGTGAATCCTGACGTGCTCGCCGATTTCCGGGGCCGCTCCCCCGCGCTCCACGCTCTCGCCGCTCGAGGGCTTGGCTTCGAGGAGGTCTCCCCCGGACCCTCCCTCACGACACCTCGGCCA
>JAFANO010000212.1 GCA_019232645.1 Planctomycetaceae bacterium
CCTGGGTCGATTCAGGTTGCCTCAAGCAAAAGGGACGGGTGCCCCTAGGGGGTTGCCATGAGGCCGGACTCTCAATCCTGGCCAGCTTTCGAGACCAGGGCAGGTGAGAGGTATACCAGAAGCAAGTCGGTCGCAGCAACATGCCGAACTGCGAAAGTTTTTTTCCGATGGTTGATATTCCGAGCGGGCTGACGGTCGGGTCGCCGTCGACGCGACCCGGTTTGCATCGATGGGCATCACATCCCGAAAGAAAGCCTCTGGTGAATGATCCCGCCTCCACGCGAATGAAAAAGGCCCGGATCACTCCGCCGAGTGATCCGGGCCTCGTATCGTTGTCGACTGCGACTCGCCAAACTCGACGATGTGCCCGTGGGGCAGGATGTAGCCCAGCGCGATCAGCTTGTCGATGATCTGGTCGACACACTCCTGGACCGATTGCTTGCTGGTGTCGAGGGTGACCTCGGGGTTGAGCGGGGGCTCGTAGGGGTCGTCGACGCCGGTGAAACCCTTGATCTGGCCGGCGCGGGCCTTGGCGTAGAGGCCCTTGACGTCGCGCTGCTCGCAGACGTCGATCGGGGTATCGCAGAAGACCTCGACGAAGTTCCCCTTGGAGTACTTCCGGGCGTTGTCGCGCGGGACTCGGTAGGGGCTGATGACCGAGCAGAGGGTGGTGCCGCCGTGCTGCGCGACCAGGCCGGCGACGTAGCCGACGCGATTGATGTTCTCGTCGCGGTCTTCCTTGCTGAAGCCGAGCCCCTTGGAGAGGTGGGTCCGGATCTCGTCGCCGTCCAGGAACGAGACGTTGCGGCCGAACTCGGCCAGCCGCTCGACCAGCGCTTGCGCCACGGTACTCTTGCCCGAGCCCGACAGGCCGGTGAACCAAATGGTCAGGCCCTGGCGGAACTTGGGCGGGCTGGTCTCGTTGAGGATCTCCGCCACGGCGGGGCGGCTGAACCACTCGGGCAATTGCAGGCCCTTGGCCAGGTAGTTGTCGCGGACCTGGGTGCCCGAGATGTCGGCCGTGCGGGCGCCGGCGGGGACCTCGTCGACCGGGCAGTAGCGGTCCTCGTCGGGCAGGTAGACCATCTGCTTGAAGTCGACCATCTCCATCCCGAGCTCATCCTGGAGCTGCGCCATCGACTCCTGCGCCGCGTAGGGCGGGTAGAACGGCTTGCCGGTGTTGTCGTTGCCCGGCCCGGCGTGGTCGCGGCCGACGATGAAGTGCGAGCAGCCGTGGTTGCGGCGGATGATCGCGTGCAGCAGGACCTCGCGCGGGCCGGCCATCCGCATGGCCAGCGGGAGCAGGCTCAGGACCACCGAGCCGGGCTCGTAGTAGTTGTCCACCAGGGCGCGGTAGCAGCGGACCCTCGTGAAGTGGTCGACGTCGCCGGGCTTGGTCACACCGACGACGGGGTGGATCAGCAGCCCGCCGCCGATCTGCGCCGCGGCGCGCTTGGTCAGCTCCTCGTGGGCGCGATGGAGCGGGTTCCGCGTCTGGAAGGCGACGACCTTCGCCCAGCCGAGCGACGCGAAGTATTCGCGCAGTTGCTGGGGCGTCCGCCTCAGCTCGACGAAGTCGTAGTGCGGCGGGGTCCGGAGCACCTCGAGCCGGCCCGAGGCATAGTGGCCGGGCTGGCGGTTCAGGTAGGCCACCGCCGGATGCTTGGCGTCGATCGAGCCGTACGCGCCCCGCGCCTCGGCCTCCTTGTCGAACGCGAAGATCTCCTCGACGTGCAGGAAGGCGAGCAGGTTCCCGTAGACGTCGCGCAGCGCCACGGGCTTGCCCTCGGCGATGCCGTCGCCGGGCGTCACCGGCAGGGTGACCGGCAGGGGCCAGAGCGTGCCGTCGGACAGCCGCATCTCGCCGACGACGCGCTCGTAGTCGGCCTTGCCCAGGAAGCTCCGCAGCGGCGAGAAGCCGCCCACGGCCAGCAGCTCCAAGTCGCAGAGCCCGCGCTCGTCGAGGGTCAGGCTGACAGTGTCCTTGGCGATCGCCTTCAACTCGGCGGCACGGGCGTCATCCACCAGCAAATCGACGAGCGCGCCACCGTAGGGCGAATTCAATCCGGCTCGAGAACGAAGAGTCGTGGCGGAAATCGTCGGACTCCTTTCGGAAAGAGGGGACAGGGAGCAGACACCGCGAGGCATCCGCAACGGTCTGAGGAGAGCACGTGCGTGGCCGTTTCATTGTGGGCGTGGCCGCCCGGCCGGCGGACTCGGCTCAGATCACCCACTCGCGCGGCGCGATCTGTTCGGCGAGCTGGGCGATTGAGGTCTGGTCGAGCACCACGCGCTCGGCGACGCGGACACGCTCCCAGACCGCGGCGAGCACCTGAGCCGCCGGCTTCCGCGACTCGCGCGGCGAGGCCTCCGGGCCGTCGATCGCCGCCAGGACCTCGCTGAGCGAGATCGACGACGCGGGCCGGGCCAGGCGGTAGCCCCCCGAAACCCCCCGCGTGCTCGTAACCAGCCCCGCACCTTTCAAGTGGAGCAGGATCTGGACGAGGTAGCGCTCGGGGATGCCGTGCGCCTCGGAGATCTCCCGGATCCGGATCGGCGGGTCGTCGGGCCCCTGTCGGGCCAGCTCGAGGACCGCCAAGCATGCATATTCTGCCTTCGCGGAGATTTTCATGGCTCATAGCGGCCGTCGACAGCAGGAGAGAGGAATCCGGGCCCTCCGGCCCGGCGGTCGCCGGCAGGGGCACGATCGCCGAGCTGCCTTGTCGCCGAGTGGGGGATCGAGACCGCCGGTGCCCGTTTGCTTCCTCCCCGGCCCTCCTCAGAGCTGACTGCTGTCGAGCGAGTGCAGGCCGCACTCGGTCTTGGCCTGGCCGGCCCAGCGGCCGGCCCGTTCGTCGGTCTCGCCCGGGGCGACGGCACTCGTGCAGGGCCAACAGCCGATCGAGGGATAGCCCTGGTCGTGCAGTGGGTTATAGGGCACGTCGTTGGCAACGACGAACGCCCAGACGTCGCGCTGCGTCCAGCTCAACAGCGGGTTGACCTTGACCAGTCCGAACTTGGCGTCCCACCCCACCACGCTGGCCCCGGCCCGGTGCGGCGATTGGTCGGCGCGGATCGAGGAGATCCAGGCATCGTAGCCGGCCACCGCGCGACGGAGCGGGATGATCTTGCGATCGTGGCAGCACTGGTCGGGCTGGTGGATGTACAACGGACCGCCGTGCTGCGCCTCGTACTGTTCGACGGTCGTGTCGGGCCGGACCAGCTCGACCTCGATACCGTAGCGCTCCGCGATCCGGTCGCGGAGCTCCAGCGTCTCGGCGAACTGATACCCCGTTTCCAGGTTGAAGACCCGGACCCGGGGCTCGATCTCCGCCAACATGTGAATGATGATACAACCTTCGGGTCCGAACGCCGTCGCCATCGTCAACCTGGGATAGAACATCTCGACCGCCCAGCGGATGATGTCGCAGGGGACGGCCTTCGCAAGACGCTCGTTCGCCTCGACCAAATCGACCCGGCTGGGCGTTTCGACGGACATGTCGCGTTGTGCTCCCTCGGAATGGGTGTTAGGTGAAATCTTAGGTGAGCAACAGAATAAAGTCAACTTTATCACGCCATGGATCGAGGCCCGCGATGCGTGCTCGATGCTCCGGACCTATCGCCCGAGGCCCTCGGGCGCGGACGTCCGCCAGCTCGGCGGCGACTCCGTGCTCGACGCGACGCGCCAGGTCGTCTACACCCATCGCTCGAGCGATCCCGCCGATCGCCTGCCCACCGCGGCGCGGGTCAGCGTCGTGGCGTCGGCGACGACGTGGGGCGGGGCCGGAGGAACATCATGACGACCGTCCCTCGGGGAGGGATCCGGTCGGTGTTGGCCACGAAGGTGCGGTCCGCGTCGTTGGCGGTGCTGGCGAACGGGAGGTCGAGGATCGCGTTGATGAAGTTGGCGACCGTGATCAGGTCGCCGTCGTCGGCGGTGTAGACCGCCTTCTTGGTCATGGGGTCCTCGACCAGTTCGCTGCCGGCGAAGACCCAGTCCGTGTCGAGGACGCTGTTCCTCCGTTCGTCCTTGATCCACTGACGAGCGTCGACGCGGTGGGTCGTGCCGCCGTACCGCCACTGCAGCTCGATGGCGATTGGCGAGCCGGCCGGCGGCTCGAACTTGGGGAGGAAGCGGACCGGGTGGCCCGGCGCGGCGCCGGCGCGGATCAGGGTGGCGTGGATCTGGTAGGGGACGGCGTCGGTCGCGAGGATGGCCTCGTGCTCCTTGGTGCCCTTGAGGCAGAGCAGATGCTCCAGCGGCCCCTCGCGGAGCACGACCCGGGCGCGGAGGACCACCCGCTTGCCTTGCGGGTCGAACCAAAGGCTGGGCCCGAGCGGCTTCCAGGCCGGGTCGATCCGGGGGGCGTCGGCCGGGGCCTTGGGGGGCTCGGAGGCCGGGGGTGCCAGGATCAGCGTCGTCGCAAGCGCCATCGGAGCCAACATCTCGGTCCTCTTCAGGATAGGGCGGGGAACTCGGGGCGTGGCGGGCGGTCGCGCGGGGCACGCCCCGATCGGCCAGGATCGCCCATCAGCCGACGGTCCGCAAGGTCCTTAAGGTCTTCACGGAAGTCGCGCCTCCGGTTCCGAATTTGCTGCGAATTGGTGGGACGGAAGGCTCCCGGAACCGATCGGCGGGAGCTCCTTGGGTGGCTCTGTTACGCGCCCGATCCTTCATACAGGGGCGAGGGGCGAGGGGTGAGCCTTGGGTGGCCCTGTTTCGCGCCCGATCCTCCATCGGCGGTGCCAGGAGTGGAGTATCGAGCGAGCCCCGCCCCGGGGCTTCCGCGTTATTGGGGCGGAGCAATAAGTAAGCCAACCAATCGGTCTCGACGTGCCGGTGGCGTGAACCGGGCAATTGGGTGGGCCAGTACGTTCGCCCTGGTCCCCGCGGTCGAGTACAGGGGTTTCGATGGCGCACGGCCCAGCAGGGGCATGCCTACGTGCCGACGTGGCCCGAAGCGCTCGTTCTCGCCGGGGCGCTGGGCCAGGTAGTGTACGGCCTGACCGTGCGCAACCAGACCTACACCGCGTCCGGCTTCTGCCTCGCCCTGGGCCAAGGCTTGGGCCTCGCGGTG
>JAFANO010000300.1 GCA_019232645.1 Planctomycetaceae bacterium
GAAGGCGACGGCTTTCCGGCTCAAGGTGCACCCGATGTGCTGGACGAGTCTTTCCGTCCCCCTGTCCAGTTCAGGCCGGGTTAGGAACGGCCTGCCCTGATGGTCGCCCACCAGGAGTTCTCGAGATGCCTCACGGCGGATCTCAACGTGAGTGGTTTCGCGAGGCCAACGGTTAGTGGCCCCAACCGCATACCACCCCTGGTTGTCAACGAGCGGGGAGTGCCTTGAACAACAGTTTACTCCCGGGGTCAAGTTTACCAAGATCTTGTTCGGAGTCCAAGAGGAGACACGGGCGTCCCCTGTCGCGGAAACGCGACAGTCTCTGCCCTGATTTTTTATGGATTCGGCCGGGGATAGACGTCGCCAGCCGACCATCCTCGATGGTTCCGATTGGCGCGACCGACTCCCAAGGATTGTCCCTCGCGAGATTCCTGACGAATGGCCACGCATGGTTTCGGGATCATCGGGTGCGGCGTGATCGCCGAGTTCCACGCGCGGGCGATCCGGGAGATCGAGGGCGCGCGTGTGGTGGCGACCTTCGACGTTGTGCCGGGCCGGGCGGGCAAGATCGCCAAGCTGGCGGGGGAGGATTGCCGCGTGTACGACGACATGGACCGGATGCTGGCCGACCCGAGGGTCGACGTCATCTGCGTCTGCACCCCCAGCGGCGCCCATCGCGACCCGAGCGTCGCCGCGGCGAACGCCGGCAAGCACGTCGTGGTCGAGAAGCCGCTGGAGATCACCCTGTCGCGGTGCGACGCGATCATCGACGCCGCCGACGCCAACGGCGTCCGCCTCTGCGCCATCTTCCAGTCGCGGTTCTCGGCGGCGAACGTCGCGCTGAAGGAGGCGATCGACGCGGGACGGTTCGGACGCCTGACCCTGGGTGACACCGCCGTCAAGTGGTGGCGGACCCAGGAGTATTACGACTCGAGCGGTTGGCGGGGCACCTGGCAGCTCGACGGCGGGGGCGCGCTGATGAACCAGGCGATCCACAACGTCGACCTGATCCACTGGCTGATGGGCGATGTCGAGAGCATCCAGGCGATGACCGGATGCCTGGCCCACGAGCGGATCGAGGTCGAGGACACGGCCGTCGCCACCCTCCGCTTCAAGAACGGCGCGCTCGGCGTGATCGAGGCAACGACCGGCGCCTACCCCGGCCTGTTGAAGCGGACCGAGGTTCACGGCGACCGCGGCTCGGCCCGCGTCGAGCAGGACGACATCACCCTCTGGGACTTCGCGGAGAAGCTCCCGGGCGACGAGGAGCGGGTCTCGCGCAAGCAGACCCTCAGCGGCGGCGCCGCCGACCCCAAGGACATCAGCCACGCCGGACACCGCGAGCAGCTCACCGACTTCGTCCACGCCATCGACTCGGGGGGCAGCCCACGCGTTGACGGCCGGGACGGCCGCAAGGCGGTCGAGATCATCCGCGCCCTCTACCGGTCGGCCAAGACCGGCCAGCCGGTCAAGCTGCCGCTCGAGGACGACGAGGAACTCGGACCGCCCAGGGGCTAAGGTCGACGGAAGTCCGGCCCGGCCGCCGGGGCGTCGCCGTCTCTCCCGACCCGACTTTCCCGATCGATCTCGGCGCTCAAAGGTAGGACCCGTGAAACGCCCTCGCAACCGTACCCTCGATTACCTGGCCTACCTTGCGGTCCGGCTGATCGTCGCCATCGCGCAGGCGATGAGCGTGGAGCAGTCGTACGCCTTCGCCCGGATCCTGGCCGCCGTCCTCTACCGCATGGACAAGCGGCATCGCAACGTCGGCCTGGAAAACTTGAAGATGGCATTCGGCGACCGCTACACCGAAGCCGAGCGCGACCAAATCATCCGCGGGGTCTATCGCCACTTCTGCATGATGCTGATGGAGATCCTGCACATCCCCCGCAAGCTGCACCCGACGAGCTGGCGCGAGCGGATCACGCTGGTCGGGCACGAGAAGGTGGTCGACCGGCTCCTGAAGGGGGGGCCGGTGATCCTCCTGACCGGCCACTTCGGCAACTGGGAGATGGCCGGCTACCTCTTCGGGGTGTTCGGCTTCCCGCCCAACTCGGTGGCCCGGACGCTGGACAACCCCTACCTCGACAGGTTCCTGCGGTCGTTCCGCGAGCGGACGGGCCAGACGATGATCCCCAAGTCGGGAGGTTACGACCAGATGCTCGAGGTCCTGCGCCACGGCGGCGTGCTGTCGTTCTTGGCCGACCAGGACGCCGGCCAGAACGGCCTGTTCGTCGAGTTTTTCGGCCGACCCGCTTCGACCCACAAGGCGATTGCCCTGCTGGCCATCGAGCACAACGCGCCGGTGGTCGTCGGCTACGCGCGGAGGATCGGCCCGGGGTTCCGCTACGAAGTCGGCTGCCCCGAGATGATCGAGCCCGGGGAATGGAAGGGCACCGCCGACGATGCCCGACTGCTGACCCAGCGTTACACAACGGCCCTGGAACAGATCATCCGCCGCGACCCCGACCAGTACCTCTGGCTGCATCGCCGCTGGAAACACCAGCCGAAGAAAAGGACGAAGCGATCCACCATGGAGATCACGGAAAAGGCACCGGGATAGTTTAAGACTCTGTTTCAAAACCCTGAGTTGATGAGACCGAGCTGCTCAATTCGATTCGCGCAGATCAGAGGCTAGTCTTTCGGACTTTTCCAGGAGTCGTTGAGGGTCAACGACCCCATCCCTGAAGGGAGGGGCTTGTCGCAGTACTAGGGAGCTTGCCTGTGCCGTGACCATAGGTCGGTTGACTGCGACCCCGCCGGCGTCTTTCGACCCGGCCCGCCCCATCGGTCTCCAAGGGGCTACTGCTCGGAGCGCCTCGCGGCGTGTCCGAGGCACCTGTCATAACTGGTGCTCCGGGGTCTCCGG
>JAFANO010000433.1 GCA_019232645.1 Planctomycetaceae bacterium
TCGGCGGCTTGGCGACCGGCGTGGGCGATCGGGGCCGGCAGGCAGCCAAGGATGAGCGACAGGCCCGCGCACGACCAGACCGCCGCCGCAGTCGGCCAGCCCGTCCGAGGAGCGATCGGCCGCGCCGGCGGGGTCCGGAGGTACATCACCACCACGATCCGCAAGTAGTAGTAGGCGCCGATCGCCGCGTTCAGCGCCCCGATCACCGCGAGCCCCTGGAACATCCGCGTCGACTCGCTGGGGGTCGCGTCCAGCGCGGCGCCGAAGATGTAGAACTTGCCCCAGAAGCCCGCCAGCGGCGGGATGCCCGTCAAGCTGAACAGGCAGAGCGCCATCGCCGCCGCCGTCGCCGGGTGCGTCCGGCCCAGCCCGGCCAGGTCATCCACGGTCTCGACCGTCCGCTCGGGGGTGCTCAGCGCGATGATCACGCCGAAGACGCCCAGCGTCATCAGCGCGTAGGCGACCAGGTAGAAGAGCAGCCCGACGACCGACGAGAAGTCGCGGGCGGGGCTCGCGGTGTGGAAGGCGACCGTCACGGCGATCATCAGGTAGCCTGCGTGCGCGATCGACGAGTAGGCCAGCAGTCGCTTGAGGTTTTCCTGCACCAACGCAACCGTGTTGCCCAGGGTCATCGTGGCCACCGCGACGATCCAGGCGAGCACCACCGCCCGGTCGGCGAGCGGGGTCGACCCGCCGGCCGCCGCGACGACCGTCGTCAGCGTCCGGAGGATCGCCAGGAAGCCGATCGCCTTGGGGATCCAGGCCAGCAACGCCGCGATGACCGTCGGCGAGCCCTGGTAGACGTCGGGCGCGTAGAAGTGGAACGGCACGGCCGCGACCCGGAACCCGAGCCCGGCCATGACGAAGACCACCGCGATCAGCGCCAGTTGCGGCTGCGGGACGCTCGCCGCGTGCCCGGCCAGGTACGCCAGGGCCTTCAGGTTGCTCACGCCGGTCAGGCCGTAGAGGAACGCCAGCCCGTAGAGCAGCAGGCTCGACGAGAAGATGCTCAGGTAGAAGTACTTGGTCGCCGCCTCCTGGGTGCTGGCGTCGCGCCGGGGAAGGTAGAGCACCAAGTACGTCGGGATGCTGACCAGCTCCAGCCCGACGAACAAAAAGACCAGCTCGTTGGCCGCGGCCACGAGCATCGCGCCGGCGTTGATCATCAGCAGCGACCCGAAGAACTCGGGCGACCGGGAGTCGTCCACCTGGTCGTGCGCCAGCGCCAGCAGGATGAAGCCCGTCAGCACCAGGACGAGCCGCGCGTAGTAAGAGAAGGCGTCGTTGAGCGCGACCGCCGAGTAGAGGTCGGTCCCCTGACTGCGCAGCGCCACCAGAGCCAGCAGCGCCGCGAGCAGCGCCAGCGCCGAGATCGACGACCAGGCACGGCGGGGCAAGCGGACGAACGGGGCGGCCGTCATCATGGCTACCGCCACGAGCAGGATCAGGAGTTCCGGCAGCAGGATCAGGAGCGTCTGCCGGGCGACGTCAAAGGCACTGGGGATGGGGAACATCAACGACAGCCCTTCCGGAGGAATCAGATTCAATGAGGGGGATCAGGGAGCCAGGTTCGCGACGGTTCGCGGCGGGGTCCTGCCGGCGGTCTGCTCGGGCGCGACCTCGGCCGGAGCGACCCGGTCGGCGATGATCTTGACCGAAGGGCGGAGCCGCTCGAAGATCGGCCCCGGATAGACGCCGATCAAGACGACCAGGGCCATCAGCAGGCCCAGCCCGCTGATCTCGTGCCAGCCGACCGGGCGGACGGGCCCGTGGATGCTCGCGGCCTCGGCGCCTTGGTCGTGACCGTGACCCTGCCCGTGGGGCTCACGGAGCGGCCCGAAGATGACACACTGGAGCATCCAGAACAGGTAGTACGCGCCCAGGATCATGCCGGTGGCGCCGAGGATGGCGTACTTCTGGTTCGTCTGGAACATCCCGGCCAGGATCGGGAACTCGCCGACGAACCCGTTGAGCCCCGGCACGGCCGCCGAGCCGAGCGACGTGAGGATCAGGAAGAAGGCCAGCAGCGGCAGCCGGTCCCAGAGGCCGCTGATCTCGGCCATCTCGCGGGTGTGGTAGCGCTCGTAGATCACGCCGACGCAGGCGAACAACGCCCCGGTGGTGACCCCGTGGTTGACCATCTGGATCACGGCGCCGTCCATCCCGGTGGCGTTGAGCGCGAACATCCCGAGCACGACGAACCCCATGTGGCTGACCGAGCTGAACGCGACCAGCCGCTTGATGTCGGTCTGCGCCAGCGAGACCAGCGCCCCGTAGATGATGCTGATGATCGCCAGCGTGGCGATCAGCGGCATGACGAACTTCGCCCCGAGCGGGGTCATGCCCAGGTTGAACCGGAGCAGGCCGTAGCCGCCGAGCTTCAGCAGGACGCCCGCCAGCAGGATCGAGCCGGCCGTGGGCGCCTCGACGTGCGCCAGCGGCAACCAGGTGTGGAATGGGAACATCGGCACCTTGATCGAGAACCCGGCGAACAGGAGCAGGAAGATCAGGACCTGCGGGCTCCGCCAGCCGTCGGCCGTCTCCTGCCAGCCCGACCAGTCGAGCGCCGCCAGGCCCCGGGTCAGCTCGGGGATCGAGAAGGTCAGCACGTGGGTGGCCGAGTACTGGTAGTGGATCACCACCAGGCTGATCGCGCCGATCAGGGTCAACAGGCTGCCGGCGAGGGTGTAGAGGAAGAACGTCAGAGACGCCTGGCGCCGCTCGGGGCCGCCCCAGAGCCCGATCAGGAAGAACATCGGGATCAGCGAGAACTCGAAGAACGTGTAGAAGAGCACCACGTCGAGGCTGGCGAAGACCCCGAGCAGCGCCGTCTCCTCCGCCAGCAGGAACGCGTAGTGCATCGCCGGGCGGTCGGTGATCGACTCCCACGACGCGAAGATCGTCGGGACCATCAGCATCGTCGTCAGCACGTAGAGCCAGATGCTCAGGCCGTCGAGGCCGGTCGCGAATCGGATGTCGGGCCGGACCATCCAACGCAGCCCGTAGGGCCCCTCCGCCGGCCCGTACGCGAACTGGGGCGTCACCACGCCCGGCTGGAAATTGGCGACCAGGACCAGGCTGAACGCCAGCGTCGCCAGCACCGTCGCCAGTGCGATCCAGCGTGCCGACTTCATGTCCAGCCCGGGCGCCAGGAAGAGGACCAGGCCCCCCAACAGGGGGAGGAAGGTCGTGATCACCAGCAAGGTCGCCATCGCAAGAGTCCCCGTTTCGATTCGCCTCGATTCAACCCGCCCCCGACGCGACGGCCAGGAGAATTGATGGCCGTTCACTTCATCAGGAGGAGGATCCAGAGCAGGCCCGCGACGCCCAGCGCCGTGACCGCCGCGTAATACTGGAGCAGGCCGTTCTGCAGGGGGGCCAGCAGCTCCTGGCCGAACAGGCGAGGCACCCACGCGGTCGCCTTGACCAGGTTGTGCACCAGCAGGTCGTCGAGGAGGTAGAAGAACCGCGCCAGGCCCCTCAGCGGGTTGATGACCGTGTACACGTAGAACTCGTCGACCCAGAACTTGTTGTACGACGCCTGGTAGAGCGGCCGGAGGCGGTGGGCCAGCCGGGCCGGGATCGGGCTCGGGTTGGCGTACATGAAACCGCTCAGCACGAGGCCCAGGACGCCGGCCAGCGTGCCGACGATGGGGATCGACCAGTCGTGGGCGTGCCCGTGCGTGAAGTGTCCCAGCCGCTCGAAGCCGAACGTCTTCTCGAGGTGATGGTCGAACCAGCCGGTGGTCATCGGGGAGAAGATCAGGCCCACCACGATCGCGCCGACGGCCAGGAGGATCAGGGGGATGGTCATGATCGGGGGCGACTCATGCCCGAGGTGCACGTCGTGGCCGCCGTGGCCGGGGCCCGACGCGGCGCCGTGGCCGGGGTCGGAATGCGACAGGTGCGCCTGATCCTCCTCCTGGGCCTCGGGGTCGTCGGGGCTGGGAAGCTTCTCGGGACCCCAGAAGGTCAGGAAGTAGGCGCGACCGGTGTAGAAGGCGGTCATGAACGCCGTCAGGACGGCGACCCAGTAGATCGTCGCGTAGGCGGCCTCCCAGCTCCGGCTGCCCGCCGCGTGCGAGGCCGACTTCAGCGCGGCGAGGATGTCATCCTTGCTGAAGAATCCCGCCAGCGGCGGAATGCCCGAGAGCGCCAGGGCGCCGATGGCGAACGTCCAGTGGGTGATCGGCAGGCGGTGCCGGAGCCCCCGGAACCGCCGCATGTCGATGACACCCCCCGTCGCGTGCATCACGCTGCCCGAGCCGAGGAACAGCAGCGCCTTGAAGAAGGCGTGGGTGAACAGGTGGAACATCGCCGCGACGACCGCCACCTGCGCCACCTCGCCGATCCCCGCGCCCAGGCCCATGAACATATAGCCGAGCTGGCTGATGGTCGAATAGGCCAAGACGCGCTTTAGGTCGTTCTGCGTCAGCGCGATCGATGCCGAGAGCAGCGCCGTCAGACAGCCGGTGGCGGCGACGACCACCAACACGCCCGGGGCGTAGGAGATCAGCGGGGCGGACCGGGCGACCAGGTAGACGCCCGCCGTGACCATGGTCGCGGCGTGGATTAGCGCCGAGACTGGCGTCGGGCCTTCCATCGCGTCGGGTAGCCAGACGTAGAGCGGCACCTGCGCGCTCTTGGCCGTCGCGCCCCAGAATATCAGCAGCGCGATCGCCAGGAGCACGCCCTGAGGCATCTGATCGAGGTTCGCCTTGCTCAGGGCGACCGTGTAGCTCAGGTCGTGGTTCAGCGAGTATTTCCAGATCAGGAAGCAGGCGATCGCGAACCCGCAGTCGCCGACCCGGTTGACCAGGAACGCCTTCTTGGCCGCGTCGGCGGCCGACGGCTTCGCGTGCCAGAAGCCGATCAGCAGGTAGCTGCAGGTCCCCACGCCCTCCCAGAAGAGATACGTGAGCACGTAGTTGTTCGACAGGACCAGCCCGGTCATCGAGAAGACGAAGAGGCCGATGCACGCGAAGAACCGGGCGTACCCGGGGTCGCCCGCCATGTAGCCGGCGGCGAAGATGGCCACCAGCATCGAGACGAGCGTGACCATCGCCAGCATCATCGTCGTCAGGCCGTCGATCCGGACCTCGACCGGCACGTGCAGCCGGCCGACGTTGAGCCAGTCGTAGACGACCGTCGTCGTCTCCGGCCCCGCCGGGGTCAGCAGCCCGAGCGCCACGACGAAGGCCGCCCCGATCCCGAGGATCACCGGGATGTGCGACAACTCCTTGAGCCACCGCCCGCCGGCCGCGGCGACCAGGGCTCCGAGCAGGGGGAAGAACGGAATCAGCCAGGCGGAATGAATCAGGCCAGACACGTCTCGGCTCCCTCGGGGGTGGTCAGTCGCCGGTCAGTCAGGGGAGTTCGGGCACGCGCCGGCGTGCCCCGGGTTGCTCGCGGTTCAATCCCGACGCTCGGTCCAGGGCAGCGTGGGATGCGCCGGCTCGATCCCGGCGGGGGTCAGGTGCGGGTACGACTCGGGGCCGGCGAACGCCTCGACGGGCTCGGCCTCGGACTCCTCGAGGGACACCAGCGCGGGGGGCTGCCCGGGCTCGCGGATGTCCTGCCAGAGCGTGACGTCGAGCGACGAGCAGCGGTGGAAGAGGATCAGGATCAGCGCCAGCGCGATCGACGCCTCGCACGCCGCGACCGTCAGGATCACGATCGTGAAGACTTGCCCGGTCCAGTTGCCGTGGTAGCGGCCGAACCCGACCAGGGTCAGCGCGGTCCCCTGGATCATCATCTCGGTCGAGAGAAACATCACGATCAGGTTCCGACGCGCCAGGAACCCGAGCATCCCCAGGACCATCAGCGCGGCGCCGACCAGCAGGTAGCTCATCAGGACGTCGAAGGTGAACGAATCGGGCGGTGCCATGAGGAAGCTCGCTTTGTTCTGGGAGAGTCAGGCCAGGTGGTCCGGGCCATGCCGGGTCCACCATCGGGGATCAGGCGTTCGGCGCGACGGTCGGGGACGGGGCGGCAGCCTCCCGGTTGCCGGGGCGGATCGGGCGCTTGGGGGTCGCGATCGCCACGGCGCCGATCAAGGCGACGAACAAGAGCGTGCCGGCCAGCTCGACGCTGACCAAGTGGTCAGTATAGAGCGTCTCGCCCAACCCGGCGACGTGCGGCTTGGGCCGGCCCTGCGCATCGTTCAGTTGCGCCGTGGGCCGCGACGCCAGGTCGCGGGCCAGGGCGACCGACCCCGGCCCGAGGTCCTGGGTCCGGGTCAGAGGCGCTCTCGTCGCGTTCGGTGAGGCGTCCGCCATCGCCGCCGCTGGCGGTGCCGGATTCGGCCCGGTCGCGACCGACGCGGGGGGTTTGACCAGGAACAGCGAGTAGAGAAGGCCCCAGAACAGCACGAAGCAGCTCATTGTCGCCGCGAACGGCGACCGCGCCGCGCGGTCGTAGGTCGCCCGGCCTTCCATCTGCGCCAGCATGATGACGAACAGGAAGGTGACGATGATCGCCCCGGCGTAGACGATCACGGTCCCGGCCGCCAGGAACTGCGCGCCCGAGAGCAAGAACAGCCCCGACGTGGAGAGGACCACCGACGCGAACCAGAGGGCGCTGTAGATCGGGTTCCGGGTCGTGATCATGAGCAGGCCGCCGGCCACCGCCGCCAGGCTGAAGGCGTAGAAGAACAGGCTCGTCAGGAACGGCCCGGGCGGCCTCCAGAACATGTCGAACAGGAGCAGGCCGAGCCCGGCCAGGATCGCCCCGGCGATGTGCATCGTCCTCGGCTTGGCCACCCCGTGCCGGTGGGGCAGCAGCAGGTAGGTCCCCGCCGCCCCGAGGACGACGACGACGATCGCCAGCATGAGATCAGATTGGGTGCGCGTATCCACGGTTGCCGAGGTCCTTGGGAGAATGCCGTCCAGGAATCCGTCTTCCGCCGTCTCGGGCACGCGGACGCGCGCCCTTCCGGGAGGGTCCGATCACCCGGTCTCCGAGGTCCGCTGCTCGGGCGTCGACGCGGCCGCCGGCTGCGGCGGCAGGCTGAAGCGCATCGGCTCGGCGTCCTTGGTCGCGTCGAAGACCGACAGGAGCTTGGCCTTGTCGAAGATCATCTGCTCCCGGCTCAGCCCGGTCAAGTCATAAAAGCCCGTCAGCTCGATCGCCTCGACCGGGCAGGCCTCCTCGCACATCCCGCAGTAGATGCACCGCAGCTCGTCAATGACGAAGCTCTCGCAGTACTTCTCGCGGTCGGGCCAGGTCTCGGGGGCGGTCGCGCCGACGATGTCGATGCAGTGCGCCGGGCAGGCCGTGGCGCAGAGCATGCAGGCGACGCACTTGACGCGCCCCTGCTCGTCCTTGTTCAGCCGGTGCACGCCCCGGTAGTTGGGCGACGGCACGTGCTGCTCCTCGGGATACTCCATCGTGAACACCTTGTTGCGGAAGACGACGCCCGCCATGTGCTTCGCGGTGACGCCCAGCCCGTCGGCGATCTGGGGCAGGTACCACTTCTCCGCGAGCGTCAGCTTCGGCGGCGTGAGGCGCTTCAGGTGTGGGTCATTGAGATGCACGGAGGGACCTCCCAGGGAATCTCACTTTCGGATGATTTCGGATTCGAGATGGCGGATTCGAGATGGCGGATTCGAGTTGACGGATTCGAGTTGACGGATTCCAGATGACGGATTCGGGTCGTGTCCCAAGCGAATTGGAGCGGCTGGATTTCTCGGATTTTCGTCCACCGGCGAACGACGGCGACCGAGCCGCAAATCAATCAGAGAGCACGGGTGAAGAGGCCCGAAACCGTCGGAAATGGGCGCCGAGATTTCGTTCACGAACAGCCGCTCCAATTCGCGGGGGACACGGCCCAGAAGTCGGATTCGAGATACGAAAGTCGATCATCTCGCCTCCGGATCTGTCCTCTCGAACCTTGAATCCAATTCGCGGGGGACACGGCCCAGAAGTCGGATTCGAGATGACGAATTTCGATCATCTCGAATCCGGATCTGTCCTCTCGAATCTTGAATCCGAAATCTCGAATCTCAAATTCGATCGTCCCAGGACAGAAGGCGAACTTCCTGGAACGTGGGATCGATCAGCCCCGGAACAGTTGCACGATCGCGGCGGTGGCCACCAGGTTGACCAGGGCCAGCGGGATCAGCGACTTCCAGGCCAGGTCCATCAATTGGTCGTAGCGGAACCGGGGCAGGGTCCACCGGATCCACATCGTAAAGAAGATCATCAAGAAGACTTTG
>JAFANO010000492.1 GCA_019232645.1 Planctomycetaceae bacterium
ACAGCCCGCGAGAACAAGGGTTGGCGGTGCCCGGCCGAGCGACTCAACGAGCACCGCTACTATGATAGTTGGTTGCAGAACCTGTTGGTGTCCGCGTCCCTGGGTGGGTACCGCTGTCCACTCCCCCAAAAAACGTGACGGTCAGCATATTTCCATCATCTCGCTCCCTTGAGTTGGCGCGTGGGCCCACCTTGTATCCGGGTTCGGCCGGATCTCCGATCGCCACGGATCTTCCTCTGGGATACGCGGATATCCCTGTTTCGACGTTTTTTCGTCCTCCCTTGATAAAATTGCGGCACATGCGCTTCTTTTTAGTAAAGTTTCCCGAGGATGGGCCCGGAGGGATGGGATGGTGGGACAGTGTAGGTTCCGCGTGAATGGGAAGAACGACCTTGCTCGCCAAGCTCGCCGGTGCTTCCCAAAACGGGGAAGGGATTTCTCGCTTGCTGTCCGATCCCGGGATGCCGAGGGGCGGCATCCTGCCGCCCTCCCCGGCCTCGGCACCCGGGTCGCGTCCCCGCGTGGCCCTCTCCTCTGCCCAGGCCCCTCCAGGGGACTCCGGACCACGACGACTGGGCAATTCACGGTCGGATCGCTGTCGATCTCGGGGCGTGCGTGGCGTGTCGCCGCGCCTCGGCCGTGGCCGGCGTCCTCTGCCGCTCGGACCAAATCTCCTCCTCCCGACTGGCCAGCTTGTATGGAACGCGCGATGATGTCATCGCTGGCTCCGACCGAGGTGGTTGGCAGGTGTGGCAATTGCCATCGTCTCGTCCGGACCGGCCATCGTCTACGCAACGCCCGTCAGCGGCTCACATCCAGGAATTCGCGGGAAGTACAGACCAGGGCGCAATACCAAAACGGCTTCGAGATCCCGACGAGGCGGTGGTGATCAGCGAGAAAATCCTTATCTTTGCGATCATTTCGACATCGCGGTTGGTCATGAGCTTTGACAAACAGTCGCTTCCATCCTTAGAATTACTAGGTTCCTTCTCGGGTCCGGAATTCGAGGGGTGATGTCCAACCGAAGCGTCCTGGATCACGCGACTTGCATCGCTTTCGCACTCGCACTGCCGGTGGCGGTGATGACCTCGCCGATCCGGCCTTCGCGTTCGGCTGGCGGCTCAGTCCGCCCCCCTTACCTCCGTCGCAACTTCGCCCTCCCCCCGACCCATTCGACCCGTCTGTCCGCAACGCTGATCGCTTCGCCTCCGGACCGGGTCAAAACCCTTTCCTCCGGGAACGAAGAGGAACAGAGCAGGACGGCCCGTCCGGCCTATGACTCCCTCGAACTTCCTCCTCCCCCCTCGCTCTCTCCTGCTCGGGATTTGACCTGGGTCCCCATTCGAGCAACCCGACCGCTCCGTTGTTGAGCCCGCCCTTGGAACGGGTGCGCATATGGCTGACGGCCCAGGCTCGCCATTGCGCTCGGCAAACTGCGTGAATTGCGTGTCGGACGGTGTGAGTGCGACAGCTTTGGCGTCCCGATCGGGGTCTCGACCGTCACGACGGACGAAACCTGGGGTTGCGGTGGGCGAGGGCTTGCGATGCGGGATGGGGCTCGGTTCGTATCGCTGACACGGGCGTTGTCCGCGCTGGTGATGCTGGCGGCATTTCGCCCAGGCCGTTCCGGAAGAAGGCCGCTCTCGGCGAAAGGGATGGGGCGGTCGACCCCTCCCGTACGGACATGCCGCACCCTCTCCCTCCTTCGCTCCACATGGATTTCCCGGGCCCGCATTTCAGTTGAAGCCTTGATGTCGAGCCTGCCGCGACTCGACCGGGAGTATGGGCTATGAATCCGACCGTCTTCGCCATGCGACGCCCGGTCACGACCCTGATGCTGGTCGTGGCCCTCATCAGCGGCGGCGCGCTGGCCTACAACCGGATGCGGGTGGACATCTTCCCCTCGCTGAACGTCCCCAAGATCTACGTCTTCCTCGACTACATCGGCATGAGCCCCGACCAGATGGAGGGCTTCATCGTCAACCAGCTCGAGTTGTATTTCCAGTACGTCGACGGCATCCAGGATATCAACACGCGAAACATCCAGCAGGTCGCCTTGTGCGAGCTCTCGTACTTCCCCGGCACCGACATGGGCCAGGCGATGGCGCAGGTCGTGGCGATGTCCGATCGGGCGATGTCGTGGATGCCGAAAGGGACCTTGCCGCCGATG
>JAFANO010000514.1 GCA_019232645.1 Planctomycetaceae bacterium
GCCGAAGGTCTGCCACGTTTTATCCCCCGGGCGACGTTGTTGGGGAAGCCACATCGGGGAAGGTATACACAAAGACCATCCAGGGCGCAACCCTTGCAGGCTACCAGGATTTCCTATAAGTACGCGCTGGCCCTGGCTGCCCGGGGCGGGGCGAGCGAGCCATCCCGCTTCGCCATCCCGTCGGGTCCGATCGCGTCAACGGCGGACCGTACGGGGATCGACCTCAAGGAACTCGGCCACCTCCGCGGTGGAGTACCCCTCGAGGTGTCGGCGGACGGCGAAGAGCCGGCGATGGTCCAGTTCGTCAGGTGAGCCTCGGGTTCTCAATACGATCGAGTGTACGAGACCACGGCTCTTGCGGGCATTACTGACCTGACCATCAATCTTGCTTCTGGGGGGAACTTGGGTGACGTCATCGGTGGGTTGCATCTGATGATTGACCAAGCGCGGCTTGAGGGAGATCGCGGCGGAAGACGGTCCGCGAGGTGGTGGGCGATTTCGCGAGGAACCAAGAGCTGATCATGTACGATAAATACCTGGCGATGGGTTGCTCGACCGACGGTAGGGTGGCGGAGGGGGAGTGTCGACACTCGGTGACGGACCGGCTCGAACGGGCCGGGATGAGTTGGATCCCCGACGGAGCGAAAGCGATGCTCGGCCTGCGCGCGACGTACCCCAACGGGGAGTGGGCGCCGTTCCGGGCCTATCATATAGAGCAGGAAGACGAACGGTGATACCGGAAACTCCGGAAAGCTGGGTGAAGCCTGTCCGGGAGTTACACCCCTTACGAAGGAGGTCCAGGGTAAGGGATAGGGATCGATTCGACTGAATGTTTCCACAAGTTAAAAATTATAATTTATGATTTTATAATTGATATATTGCATTCGAGGTTTCCCATCCCATATTTCAAATTCGTTATTTAACATATAAAATCTCGAATTTAAAATCTCGGATTCCACATTTCCGAGGAACAGGTCGGGTGCACCTGATCGCACACGGGACGGCCAAGGCCCTCCGCTCCGGGGTGCTCATTCGCCGCTCGTGCCCTGTCCGGGGGGCCCAGACGGCTTGCCCCGAGCGGCTTGCCCCGGGCCGATGGCCAAGGCATAGGCCGTCGCGTAGGTCCGGCAGTGCGAGATCGAGACCAGGATGTCGCCGATCCCGCGTTGCCGGGCGATGTCCTTGGCGTTGCCGCAGACCAGGACGCGGGGTTGCCCATCCACCCCGTTGCGGACCTCCAGGTCGGTCCAGGCGATCCCCCGGCTCCAGCCGGTCCCGATCGCCTTGAGGATCGCCTCCTTCGCCGCCCATCGCCCTGCAAAATGCTCGATCGCATGCTTGCGCGCCTGGCAGTAGCGGATCTCGCGCTCGGTGTACACCCGGCGCAGGAAGAGTTCACCATGCTGTTCGATCATCTTCCCGATCCGAGGGCATTCGATGATGTCGGTGCCGATCCCCAGAATTTCCATGCGCGTCCGCTTTTCGAACGAGTGATCGAGGTCCCCGCGACAATAAAACCACTCTAATCGGCGCCCTGCGCCGGGCCAAGGTGCGCGGACGTCAAGCCCTCGGGACTCTGGGGGCCGAGGCCGTCGTCCCGCCTCTTCCGGTCATCATGGATTTCAAGAAAGCATCGTCCCGGGATCGCGGGCGCGCTATACTTTGGTGAGGCTCACGCCCCCCGGGCCCCCCTGCCGAAGGATCCGGCGCGGCGATGCTGGCGTCGCGGACCCCGAAGGGGCTCCGCGACGATCCGGACGCGATGATCGACCCTCCTGGCCCTCGACCCAGGGATGGATACCCATGGATCTGCTCGCCGACTTGACCCCCGCCCAGCGCGAGGCCGTGATGCACGTTGACGGGCCGCTCCTGGTCCTCGCCGGCGCGGGCTCGGGCAAGACGCGAGTCATCACCCGACGCGTCGCCTCCCTGCTCGGGCACGGGATCGTCGGCAAGGACGTCCTGGCACTGACGTTCACGAACAAGGCGGCCGGCGAGATGCGCCAGCGGATCGCGGCGTTGGTGCCCGAGGCGGGGGTCTGGGTCGGCACCTTCCACAGCCTCTGCGCCCGACTGCTCCGCTCGTATGCCCCTCTGGTTGGGATCGACCGCGGCTTCACGATCTACGACCAGGCCGACCGCCTCCGCGCTGTCAAACAGGTGATGGAGCGGCTCGACCTCGACGGCGTGACGGTCGCCCCCGAGAGGATCGACGCCGCGATCAGCCGCGCCAAGAACGACTTGATCGGCCCCGAGGCCCTCGCCAAGAGGGCACGCGACCACGCCGATGCCGTTATCGCCAAGGTCTTTCGCGCTTACCAGGAGCGGCTCCGCGAGTTGTCGGCCGTCGACTTCGACGACCTGCTGAACCACCTCGTCGCGATCCTCAGAGAGCACCCGGACGTCCGCGCCCAGCTCGACGCGCGGTTCCGCTACATCCTGGTCGACGAATACCAGGACACCAACATGGCGCAATACGCGATCGTCCGCGCCCTGTCGACCGACCACCGCAACCTCTGTGTCACCGGCGACCCCGACCAGTCGATCTACGGCTGGCGGGGCGCGAACCTCGGCAACATCCTCGAGTTCGAGCAGGACTACCCCGGCTGCCGCGTCGTCAAGCTCGAGCGGAACTACCGGAGCACCAAGAACATCCTGCGCGTCGCTGACCACCTGATCCGGTTTAACCGGCGGCGCAAGCCCAAGGCGCTGACGACCGAGAACCCGACCGGCGAGCCGGTCGAGCTGACCATCTACGCCACCGAGACCGACGAGGCGCGCGGCGTCGTCTCGAAGATCGTCGAGCGGGTCCACGAGGGGGAATTCGCGTGGGGCGACGTCGCGATCTTCTGCCGCGTGACCGCCCTGACCCGCAACCTCGAGCTGGCGCTCCGGGCCGCGAAGGTCCCCTACCAGGTCGTCGGCGGGGTCTCGTTCTACGAGCGACAGGAGGTCAAGGACGTCCTGGCGTACCTGGGCTTGTTGGCCAACCCGAAGGACGACATCGCCTTCAGCCGGGTGGTGAACGTCCCGGCTCGGGGCCTGGGCAAGACGTCGCTCGACCACCTCGCCGAGCGGGCCCGGGCGCTCGGCCTACCGCTGCTGGCGATGGCGCGGCAGGCGTCGGCGATCCCGGGCCTCAAGGACCGGGCGGCCCGCGCCCTCCGCGACTTCGGGCTGCTGATGGACGAGCTGGCGGCGCTCCGCGACCACTCCGCCGAGGAGGTCCTCCGCAAGCTCCTGTCCCTGACCGGCTATCGCGACTCCCTCGCCGCCGGCGCCGCGGGGGACGGCGAGGACCGGCTCGCCAACCTCGACGAGCTCGTCTCGGCGGCTCGCGAGTTCGATCGCGCGCACGCGGGCGCCACCGTGCTCGAGTTCCTGGAGGAGATCAGCCTGGCGTCGGCCGTCGATCGCTGGAAGGACGAGGCCGGCGCGGTCACCCTGATGACCTTGCACGCCGCCAAGGGGCTCGAGTTCCCGATCGCGTTCATCGTCGGGCTGGAGCACGGGCTCCTGCCCCACTCCCGTGCCAACGAGGACGAGCACGAGCTGGAGGAGGAGCGGCGGCTCCTGTTCGTCGGCGTCACCCGCGCCCGCCGCGAGCTGTACCTGAGCCACTGCCGGGTCCGCGAGTTCCGGGGCCAGCGGCTGGCGACCATCCCGTCCTGCTTCCTGAACGAGCTGCCCGAGGAGCCGCTGATCATCCGCGACCTGTCGGAGTCCGAGTCCGCCGCCACGACCCGGCGATGGCAGCGCCCGGAGTCCCGCCTCGCGCCCGCGCCGCCCGAGTCGCACCCCGTGCCGCCGCGCGAATTCCGCCTCACGACGGCCGCCGAGCTCGCCGGCGCCGCACCCACCGGCCCGCACGCCGACCTCAACGCCTTCCGGCCCGGCGTCTCGGTCTTCCATCCCCAGTACGGCATCGGCCGGATCGTCGCGATCGACGGCGCGGGACCGAACCGCAAGGGGCGGGTCGCGTTCACCGTCGGCGGCGAGCGGACGTTCCTCCTGGCCAAGTCGCCCCTCCGGCCGGTCGGCGGCGGCGAGTCGGATCCTCCGGCCCGAGGCGGTCGGGTCCCTCCGGGTCCGGGAAGGTGATTGTTTCGGTAGGATTGTCATCCACTTGCGTTTCTGTTGAGGAGCACCAGGGAGATGCCACGCCTTGGAGTCAACATCGACCACGTCGCCACGCTCCGGCAGGCGCGCGGCGGCCGGGAGCCCGACCCGGTCTGGGCGGCCGTGCTCGCCGAGCTCGGCGGGGCCGACGGGATCACGGTCCACCTCCGCGAGGATCGCCGGCACATCCAGGACCGCGACCTCCGGCTGCTCCGCGAGACGGTCGGGACCCGGCTGAACATGGAGCTGTCGGTCGAGCCCGAGGTCGTCGCGATCGCCCTGGCCGCGCGCCCCGACCAGGTGACGTTCGTCCCCGAGCGCCGCGAGGAGGTGACGACCGAGGGCGGCCTCGACGTCCTCGGCCATCACGATCGGGTGAGCGAGGCGGTCGCGCGGTGCCGCGACGCCGGGCTCGAGGTGAGCCTGTTCATCGACCCCGACCCGCGGCAAGTCGAGGTGTCGGCCCGGCTCGGGTCGGCGGCCGTCGAGCTGCACACGGGCCGCTACGCCGGCGCCGTCCATGCCGCCGACCGCGACCGCGAGCTGAGCGCGCTGGCACGCGCCGGGGCCGCCGCCGTGGACGCCGGGATGGCCCTGCACGCCGGACATGGCTTGAACTACCAGAACGTCGCCGCCGTGGCCCGCATCGCCCGGATGGCCGAGCTGAACATCGGCCATTCCATCGTCGCGCGGGCGGTCCTCGTCGGGCTCGAGCGGGCCGTCCGTGAGATGAAGGCATGTATCGACGAGGCACAAGTCGGCCGATTTGTGTGAGCTTTTGTTGAGATATGGGCTTCCCATACACGCGGCCGGCGCGTAGAATTCACCGCTCTGATGATTCACAGCAACGGGTCACGGCGTTTCGGAGCGGAGAATGGCGACGAAAGGACGGATGTTCGCGGGCTGTACCGTCGCGCTGGTGACACCGTTTCGCGACGGCGAGGTCGATGATCAGGCCCTCCGGCAGGCCGTGGACTGGCAGATCGCGCAGGGGACGCCTGTCCTGAGCCCCGTCGGGACGACCGGCGAGTCGCCGACGTTGTCGCACGATGAGCACGAGCGCGTCATCGCGACCGTCGTGGAACGCGTCGCCGGCCGGGCCAAGGTGCTGGCCGGGACGGGCTCGAACGCGACCGCCGAGGCCATCCGCCTGACCCGATTCGCCGCCAGGGCCGGCGCCGACGGGGCCTTGCTCGTCGCCCCTTATTATAACCGGCCCTCGCAGGAGGGCATCTATGCGCACTACGCTCGGATCGCCGAGAGTGTGGACCTCCCGCTCGTCCTCTACAACATCCCGGCGCGGACGGGCCGCAACGTGGAGCCCGAGACGATCGAGCGACTCGCCAAGCTGGGCCCGATCGTGGCGGTCAAGGAGGCCAGCGGCTCGCTCGACCAGGTCAGCGACCTGGTGGTCCGGACCGATCTGACCATCCTCTCGGGGGACGACAGCCTGACGCTACCGATGCTCGCCGTCGGTGCCGAGGGGGTCGTCTCGGTCGTCGCCAACCTCGTCCCCCGCGACGTGATCGCCCTGCTCGACGCGTTCGGGCGGGGCGACCTGGCGGAGGCGCGGCGGCGGCACGCCGCGCTCTTCCCGCTCTGCCGCGACCTCCTGTCGCTGGCACCCAACCCGGTCCCCGTCAAGACGGCACTGGCGCTGCTCGGCCGGGGCAACGGCGAGCTTCGGCTCCCGCTCTGCCCCCTCGACGATCGCGCGCTCCCGCTCCTGCGGCGCTCACTCGAGCGTTATGGACTGTTGGCCCCCGGCGCATGAATTTGCGATTGTAATCTCTGAGAGATTTTGTTCCGATCCCGGGCATGTTATGTGCTATATCTCAATCCCAGCTAACCGGCCCCTCGCGGTGTGTGCCGTTTTCCTCCGAGCGACGTCGCATCATCTCGAGCCGGGCCATTCCATTATGTCTTGACCCCCCCTGAGATTGTCGACCGACGTGTTCGACCCTGATCGTCGGGCGTCGAGACCCTCAGGTTCACGCACCGCGAGGCCGAATGGCTCGAACGGCCGGGGGAGGTGTCCGCATGGTTGCCCAAAGCGGTTCGGGTCGCATCAAGGTGTTTTAGTTCCCCATCTCGGTTTTGTTGCTCACCTCAGGTGAGGAATCCCATGACACGGAAGACCGGCAGAAGAACAGGCGAAACCAGTGTGGCCTCGGTGGAAGCAATGCCCGAGGTCTCCGAGCAAGCGGTGCGCGAGCTCGCGCAAGTCTTCAAGCTCCTGAGCGACGAGACGCGGCTCCGGATCCTCTTCTACCTCGCCCAGAACAGCGAGCTCCACGTGACTGACCTCTGCAATCGACTCGGCCAGAGCCAGCCGGCGGTCAGCCACCACCTGGCGCTGCTGCGCGTCTCGGGGCTCATCGAGTCCCGCCGCGAGGGCAAGCACAATTTCTACAGCGTCCGGACCGATCACTTCGGGGAGCTGCTCGTCAGCCTCTTCACGGCGACCGGCGAGATGCCCAAGAAGATCCGGTTCCATGACTTCGTTTTGACATACTCCGGCGAATAATCACAGAAAGATCGGAATGAAGTGGCCCGGTATTGAGCAAAGTCTTGCGTAAGATCGGCCCCCGCTCTCTCATTCCATCGTCCAGTGACCCGGGTGATCGACCCCGTGTTCTTCGCCTCGTGTCGGATCAATGTGGGTCGGTCGAGAGCATGTCTATAACTATTTGATCCCCGATCCCACCCCTGCGCCCCTGTCCGCCGAGGCCCCGACCGCGGGGGTGATGTCGGTCGGGGTGTCCCCTGAGTTCTCGATACGATGCCCGACGCGTCTTCGCCTCAGCCTCCTCGTCGAGTGGGTGCGAGGCAGAAGCCCTTCCGCTGTGCCTGCGGCGTGCCCAGCCCTTTCTGGCCGGAGACTTTGTTTTCGAAGGGTGGGTGGGATTGGGTCCGAGGGGGCCATGCCGGTCGCCGATTTCGCCGATGGGGTGACAGGGGTTCGCCTTGACCGCGGGGACGGTTCGGGGCAGAATGCCCCCCCGATGCTGTTCACCTCTGGACGCGACCGCGGTTCTCCCCGATCCGCGACTGTCGATCGGCCCCGAGCGTTGCAACGGCCTTTTCCGATGGCCCCGCGCCTCGTCGAGGGATCGGCGAGGCGGACGCCCGCGAGCTCAATCGCACGAGCGCCGGGCTTTCCCGACGATCCTGGGCCGCCCCGGCGGCCGGAAAAAGGAGTTGAATCCATGGTCGTCTCTACTCGCGTGTTCGTGGCGGTTGGCCTCGGCCTGGCGGGCCTGGCCTTCCTCGTCGGACCGACGCTCGGCCAGCAGCCGCAGCAAGACGGCGCCGTCCGCAAGTCGTCGACCGCATCCCAGTCGACCGGGTCCCAGTCCAGCACCCCCAGCAAGCCTGCCCCCCCCACGCCCGCGACCTTCGGCACCGTCGACATGACCGCCGTGTTCAAGGGCTATGACAAGGTCAAGGCCAGCGCCGAGGAGTTCCGCGCGTCGGTCGAGACCAAGAAGAAGGACCTCATGAAGTTCATGAGCGAGGCACAGCAAGAGCAGGAGATGCTGGCCAAGCTCGCGCCGGGGACCGTCGATTACAAGAAGCACGAGGATCGGATTACCCAGCTCAAGGCGCAGCACGAAGCGCTCCGTGAGCAGTCCGAGCGGGAGTTCACGCTCCGCGAGGCCGAGATGCTCGCCACGCTTTACAAGGAAATCCAGGCCATGGTGAGCCGGGTGGCGCAGTATCGGGGCATGACTTACATCATGAGGGTCTCGAACGACCCGATCACCGGCTCGAACCCGAACTCGGCGATGATGGCCATCGAGCGGACCGTCGTCTACGCCGACTCCCGCAACGACGTCACCAACGACGTGATCTACAACCTGAACCTGGCGTACAAGGCCGCAGGCGGCACCACACCCAAGACGTCGACCCCGTCGGCCACGACCCCCGGGTCGACCCCCGCCACGCCCAGCGGCAACTGAGCCGCTCCGCCGTGTGTCTCGCCTCGAAGAACTCGCGTGCGCCCGCCCGAAGGGTCGGGGCTTTGAGGTCTGGAATGGGAGATCTCAAGTTCGAGGTTTCCAATGTGGAGGTAAGATCCCTCGAGGGCACGCGAGATCTCTGCGGGGTGTCGGATCCGCCTCGAGATGGGCCGAGGACCCTCCCCGAGGTCGCGGGGGGGGATGCGGAGGCGAACGTCGGCGATCGGAATTCCCGAGAGATCCAGGCAACGAACCGAACCGTCAGGGACGATGGAGCGGCAGGGTATGCTCATGGCAAGGCGCTCGCAGCGCACGATCGCGCGCGAGGCGGAGGTTCGCGGCGTCGGATTTTTTCAGGGGGCGGACGTCGCGATCCGGTTCCGGCCCGCCGAGGCGGGCACGGGCCGGGTCTTCATCCGCTCCGACTTGCCCGAGCGGCCCGCGGTCCCCGCGCACATCGCGCACGTCATCCCCCGGCAGCGGCGGACGACCCTCCAACGGGGCGAGGCCACCGTCGAGATGGTCGAGCATGTCCTGGCCGCGCTGGCGGGCTTGAATATCGACAATTGCCTCATCGAGATCGACGCCCCCGAGACGCCCGGATGCGACGGCTCGAGCCAAGCGTTCGTCGAGGCGCTGAGCGGCGCAGGGATCGTCGAGCAGTCCCGCCCGCGCGACGTCCTGTTCATCGATCGGCCGATCACCGTCCGCGACGGGCGGGCCGTCCTGACGGCGCACCCCGGCGACGGTTCCAGCCTGGTCCTGGCGTACCACCTTGACTACGGCCGGCAGACCCCCATCGGCGCCCAGAGCCTGTTCCTCGACATCTCGCCCGAATCGTTCGCGCGGGAGCTGGCGCCGAGCCGGACCTTCCTGCTCGAGGACGAGGCGAGGGCCCTTCACCGGGCCGGCATCGGCTCCCGGACGAGTGCGTCCGACCTCCTGATCTTCGGCGCCGACGGCCCGATCGACAACCATCTCCGCTATCCCGACGAGTGTGTCCGCCATAAGATCCTCGACATGCTCGGCGACCTCGCGCTGCTGTCGGCCGACCTCTGCGGCCACGTGGTCGCGCACCGCTCGGGCCATCAGCTCAACGCCGAGCTGGTGCGGAAGCTGCTCGAGGCCATCGACCGCTCGCGCCCGAGGCGCGAGGGGGGCGAGCCGGCCGCCGCCGCACCGGCCATGAACATCGGGGCGATCCTGAAGATCCTGCCCCACCGCTACCCGTTCCTGCTGGTCGATCGCGTGCTCGAGCTCGAGCCGGGCCGTCGCGTGCTGGCGCTGAAGAACGTCAGTTGCAACGAGCCGTTCTTCCAGGGCCACTGGCCCGGCCGCCCGATCATGCCCGGCGTCCTCATCGTCGAGGCGCTGGCGCAGGCCGCCGGGATCATGATGGCCGAGATCGTCAACTCGGCCGAGAGGGTCGCGCTGATCGTCTCGATCGACGACGTCAAGATGCGGCGGCCGGTCGTCCCCGGCGACCAGCTCCACCTGGAAGTCATCGGCTTGCGGTTCAAGAGCAGCTCGGCCCACGTGCGGGGCCTGGCCAGGGTCGGCGACCAGCTCGCCGCCGAGGCCAAGATCCGGTTCGTGATGGTCGAGGCCGACCGCGACGCGTGACTGGGGGAGTTGCAGAGAAGGGGTGCTCCTCCCCGGGGAGCGACTCGCGCGAGGGCACTCATGTCCCGGCGAGCTCGGCCTGCGCAATGATCAACCCGGCTCTCGGCGCCAGGAACGGCGCCGCCGCTCCTCAAGGAATCGAGGTCCCAGCGATCCATGGCCACTCTTATCTCCGATACGGCGTGCGTCGATCCCAGGGCGGAACTGGCCGAACACGTGGAGGTCGGGCCCTACTGTATCATCGGACCCGATGTGAAGATCGGTTGGGGCACTCGACTGATCGGCCACGTTTGCGTGTTCGGGGTCGCGACGATCGGGGAGCGGAACGTCATCAGCCCCTTCGCCGTGATCGGCGGCGACCCCCAGGACGTCTCCTACCGGGGCTCAGCGACGCGCGTCGAGGTCGGCGATCACAACATCATCCGGGAGGGCGTGACGATCAACCGGGCCACCGAGAAGGAAGACGGGTTGACCCGGATCGGCAGCAATAACTTCCTGATGGCGAACGTGCACGTCGCGCACGACTGCAAATTGGGCGACCAGATCACGATCGCCAACAACACGATGCTCGGCGGGCACGTCCACATCGAGTCGCACGCGAGCATCTCGGGGGGCGTGGCGATCCACCATTACGTCACGGTGGGCGGCCACAGCTTCATCGGCGGCCAGTCGCGGATCGTCCACGACGTGCCACGGTTCATGCTGGTGGATGGCAACCCCTCGCGGGTCCGCTGCATCAACGTCGTCGGGCTGAAACGGAACGGGATCGGGGCCCTGGGGATCGACGCGCTGCACGAGGCGTACCGGCTGGTGTATCGCGCCAAGGTGGGCCCGACGCACGCGGCGGCGATCCTGGAGTCGCACGGCCACCTGACGCCGGAGGTCCGCTCGCTGCTGGAATTCCTCGAGGCGCAGCAGAAAGGCAAGCACGGCCGGTTGCGGGAGCGCAGGAGGAAGTCGGCATGACGCCCTTAAATGTCGCGGTCGTGGGCGTGGGGCACCTGGGCGCGCATCACGCGCGGATCCTGGCGACGATCCCAGGAGTCAAGCTGGTGGCCGTCGCCGACACCCGAATCGAGCAGGCCAACGCCGTCGCCGAGAAGAACGGCACCGAGGCGGTCGCCGACTATCGCGCGCTGCTCGACCGCGTCGACGCCGTCTCGATCGCCGTGCCGACCAGCCTGCACCGCGCCGTCGCCGGCGCGTTCCTCGAGCGCGGCATCGACGCGATGATCGAGAAGCCGCTGGCGGCGTCGCTGGCCGAGGCCGAGGCGCTGGTCGCGCTGGCCGAGGCGCGGGGCGCGGTGCTCCAGGTCGGCCACATCGAGCGGTTCAACTCGGCCCTCTCGGCGCTCGACGGAATGCTGCTGCGTCCCAAGTATATCGCCGCCGAACGGCTCTCGACCTACACCTTCCGCTCGACCGATATCGGCGTGGTCCTCGACCTGATGATCCACGACATCGACCTGGTGCTCTCGCTGGTCCCGGCGCCGGTCCGGTCGGTGGCGGCGGTGGGGGTGAGCGCCTTCGGCGGCCACGAGGACATCGCCAACGCGCGGATCGAGTTCGAGGACGGCTGCGTCGCCAACCTGACGGCGAGCCGGGCCAGCTTCCATCCCGTCCGCACGATGCGGCTCTGGGGCGTGGAGGGCCACGTCACGCTCGACTTCGCGGCCAAGCAGGGGACCCTGGTCCGCCCCTCCGACCAGCTCCGCCGGGGCGAGATCGACATGAGCGGTGTCGACCTGGCGCAGCCCGCCGCGATCAAAGACCACCTCTTCGGCAAGATCCTCCGCGTCGACCAGGTCCAGACCGAGGGCCGCGAGCCCCTGGCGCTGGAGCTCGAAGACTTCGTCGCGGCGGTCCGCGACGGGGCCCGCCCGAAGGTCTCCGGCGACGACGCCCTGCGAGCGATGAAGCTCGCCGATCAAATCCTCCGGAGCGTCAACGCTCACGCTTGGGATGGCGTCGGCGCCGAACGGGTCGGCCCGCGCGACCTGTCCGCCCCCATCCCGACCCTCAGCCCCGCCTTCCGCGGCCCGATCTCCTGGCGGATCAAGGGCATCCGGCAAGGGTCCTCGGCCCCCACCGACCCCTGAGCGGTCTCCGCGAGGGAACGTTCCGACGTGGCGAGGCCCGCCATCACGGCGAATGATGGCGGGCCTCGCCGCGTCCGGACCATTTGCCCGTGATGGAGCTTCGCTGACGCACCACGGATCTTCGACTCCTACGTCCAAGTCTCGGTGTGGATCCCGGCGAGGATGACCCGGACGAGCTGGCGGGGCCAGGCCGTGAGCCTCGAGCCGATTGACCAGCAAGAGGTCGACGGCGCTGATCGCGGGAATCCCTCTAGTCTCACGTTGACCTTAGCCTTTATCATTCGGCTATGGGAGACACCCATACGCTCTATCGCCATGCCCGACGCGCGGCCTCCTGGGGGATCGCCCTAAGTCTCGGCCTTGGGCTGGTCAAGTTCCTGGGCGGATACTTTGGGCACTCGTACGCGCTCCAGACGGATGCCATCCATTCGTTCCTCGACGCGTTGATCTCGGGGACCCTGTTCGGGGCCCTGATCTTCGCCGAGCGGCCCGCCGACCGCGAGCATCCCTACGGCCATACCCGCGCCGAGGCCTTGGCCGGCTCCTACGTCGCGTTGCTGCTGATGATCCTGGCGCTGGCGATCGGCTGGGATGCCCTCATCGGCTTGGGCCAGCCTCACCCCGAGCCCGAGGGGTTCACGATACTGATCGCGGTGGCCGGAGCGTCGTTCCAGGAGGGGTTCTACCACTACGCCAGCGCGATCGCGCGGCGGACCGGCTCCGGCGCGCTCATGGCCAGCGCCTGGGACTACCGCCTCGACGCGCTGGGGTCGCTCGTGGTGGTGGTGGGGGTGTCCTTGACCCGCTGGGCGGGCCCGGCTTGGTGGTGGGCCGACCGCGTCGCGGCCGTCGCCCTGGCCTTGCTGATCCTCTGGGTCGTCGGCAGCCTGTTCTTCAACAACGTCCAGGAGTTAATGGACCGCCAGGCCGCCCCGGAACTGCTCCAGCACGTCCGCCGCGAGGCCATGAACGTCCCCGGTGTCCGGGGCGTCGAGAAACTCCGCGTCCGCAAGGCCGGCCTGGAGCATCTGGTCGACATCCATGTCGAGGTCGACCCCGAGCAGACCGTCCGCGAGGGCCACGCCATCGCGCACGCGGTCAAGGACCGGGTGATCGGCGGGATCATCACGATCCGCGACGTCCTGGTCCACATCGAGCCTTCACCAAATGTCGAGGAGAATCCGCCACTCATGACCGACCTGAAATCGCGACGTTGAGGCTTCCATCGTGAAGGTCTCATGGACCCACCCAATTCGCGCTC
>JAFANO010000590.1 GCA_019232645.1 Planctomycetaceae bacterium
CTCGACCGTCGCCTATCTCGACATCCCCCCCGGCCTCGACGTCCGCCCCCTGGTCGCTCGCCGCGTCGGCGTCCGGGGGACCATCCACTACAACGAGGACCTCCGCGCCCGCCTGATCGCCGTCCGCGACCTCGAACCGCTCGACGACGACGATCACTGAGGCCTCTCATACGCATTCCAGAGAGCTTGTGCACCCTGTCCGGATCTCAAATTTGAGATTTTAGATTTCAAATTTGAGATTTCAGATTTCAAATCAGCAGACCGAGCGCATGAAATTCCTGGAATCCGTATCAACTGAGATGTCTCTTGTCGGGTGCGTGAAACGCACCATCTCCCGTCACCACAACGGACTAGTGCGTTTCACGCACCCGACGAAGAGGATCCGGGCTGGGGGGCTCGTGGATCAATCCTTGACCTTCGCGGCCTTCTCGGCCTTGGGGGTCAGCAGCGACTTACCCGACAGGAGCGAGTCGATCGACTTGCTCAGGACCGGGACGACCTGCTTGAAGTCGTTGCTGGGCGGGCCGACGTGCGCCGCCTGGACGACGCCCTGGGCGTCGAGCAGGACGACGGTCGGATAGGCCTGGACCTTGAAGACGTCGCCGACCGAGTTGCTCGGGTCGAGACCAACCTTGCCCACCGGGTTGTCGGTCAGCGTGATCTTCTTCTTTTCCAGGGTCGTCTCGACCAGCTTGCGGACCTCGGCCAGGTCCTGGGGCTTGCTGTCCTGGCTCAACGCGACGATGACGACGTCCTTCCCGGCGTACGCCTCGACCAGCTTCTGGATCTCGGGCAGCTCGCGGAGGCAGGGGCCGCACCAGGTCGCCCAGAAGTCGATCAGGACGACCTTGCCGGCGAGGTCCGCCTTGGAGAGGGTCCGCGTCTTGCCCTCGCCGTCGAGCACGGTCAGGGTGAAATCCGGGGCGGGCTTGCCGAGCAGCTCGCTGACGGCGTCCTTGGACGCCTCATCGGCCCTTTGCTGCCGGAACGACTCGACCTTGGAGAATTCCTTCGGGGGCTGATAGGCGAAGGCGTCGGCCCTGGGGGCCTCGGTCGAGACCGAGCCGGCCGACCAGCCGAGCTGTTCGATCGCGATTTTCTGCCCCGGGGCCGTGTTCTTCTCCAGGTCCTTGGGGTCGATCACCAGGTCGATCGCCGTCAGGAGCTTGGTGGCCGGGTCGACGCGCAGGCGATAGTCGGGCCCCTCGGCGCGGTCGATCAGCAGCGCGTTCGGCTCGGACTTGAGGGTCCCGTCGAACTCGCTGAGGATCGCCTTGGCCGCGTCGTCGGCCGTCAGCAGGTTGACCAGCGCGATCATCGGCCCGCCGAGCGGCCCGCCGAACAGCGCCGCGCCCAGCGGCCCCTCGCGGAGCGTGTCGAGGGTGATCGTCTTGGGGGCGGGGCTCGCCGTGTACTTCTTGAACGGGGCGATCGCGGTGGTCAGCGTCGTGCCGTCGCTGACCATCCGGACCGGGCCGGCGTCGAGGTCCATCTTGTTGGGTCGGGCCAGCGTCAATCGGATCGGCGACGACTGCTTCTGCGCCTTGCCGTTGATCGACAGCGCCATCTTGAACTCGCCGTGATCGGCGTAGGCCGAGAGGCCGCGATAGGCCTTGGCCACCTCGTCGAGCAGTCGCCGGGCCTGGGGATCGGGCGTCGCGGGCCGGGGATCGGCCGCCAGGGTCATGAGGGCCACACCGCCGGCCAGCGCCAGCGCACAGGCCAGCCCGCCGAGCAGGGAGCGGGGGAAGACGGACATCACGAGGGAAGGTCCTTCCATACATGTTGAGGGATGCGGGCTTCGGCGTCGAGATCGGTCGCCCCGGCCCGCGAGGCGGAAAGCACCGTTTTACCCCAGGCTCCCTCCCCCCGGCCAGCCGTCTCCCCCGCGATCGGGCTTGGTTGCGCTCAGGACAGCCCTGTCCCTTCCAGGACCGGCAGCAGGTGGCCCAACTTCTCGCGCTTGGTCTCGAGGTACTTGCGGCGGTCGGCCTCGTCCGGGGCGATGATCGGCACCTGGTCGACGACCTCCAGGCCGTAGCCGTGGATCATGAAGGCGTCGACCTTCTTGGGGTTGTTGGTCAGGAGCCGGACCTGGCGGAGGCCGAGGTCCTGGAGGATCTGGAGGCCGATGCCGTAGTCGCGCTGGTCGGCGCGATAGCCGAGGGCCAGGTTTGCGTCGACGGTGTCGAGGCCTTGGTCCTGGAGGGCGTAGGCCCGGAGCTTCTCGATCAGGCCGATGCCGCGCCCTTCCTGGGGCAGGTAGATGAGCGCGCCGACCCCCTCGCGGCCGATCATCTCGAGCGCCAGGTGGAGCTGGTCGCCGCAGTCGCAGCGGAGCGACTCGAGCAGGTCGCCGGTGAAGCACGACGAGTGCATCCGGACCAGCGGCGCGGGGACCGAGTGGAGGTCGCCCATGAGGACGGCGATCGGCTCGTTGCCCGGCTCGTGCTCGACGCGGTAGCCGATGATCCGCGACCGGCCGTAACGCGTCGGCAGCTCGGCCTCGGCCAGGCGATGGACCAGCTTCTCGCGGCGGCGGCGATAGCTGATCAGCAGCTCGATCGAGACGATCGGCAGGCCGAACTCGGCGGCGATGGCGTGGAGCCGCTCGCGGCTGGCGACGCGGATGCCGTCGAGGATCTCGCAGAGCACCCCGGCCGGCGCGAGCCCGGCCAGCCGGGCGAGGTCGACGGTCGCCTCGGTATGCCCGGCGCGGCGGAGCACGCCCCCCTCCTTGGCCACCAGGGGGAACAGGTGGCCGGGCCGGACCAGGTCGATGGGCCGGGTGCTCGGGTCGATGATCGCCCGGACGGTCCGCGCCCGCTCCTCGGCGCTGATGCCGGTCCGGCACGACTTGTGATCGACCGGCACGGTGAACGGCGTCCCCTGGGGCGCGGTGTTCTGCTCGACCATCGGGTGCAGCTCGAGCCGCCGCGCCACCTCGCCCATGATCGGCATGCAGAGCTGGCCCCGGCCGTGGGTGATCATGAACTCGATCGTCTGGGGCGTGACCCGCTCGGCCGCCGCGACGAAATCCCCCTCGTTCTCGCGCTGCTCGTCATCGACCACGATGACCACGCGCCCCTCGGATATCGCCTCGAGTGCCTCTTCGATCTTCGAGAATTCGTTGGGCATCCTCATGACCTCAACACTGCCCAGGCGGCCGGGTCCATCCCGGCTCACCTCGGGCGCAAGCATCCCGGAGGGGAGCCCAATCGCTCCCCGAAGTCCCACCCTGATTCATTCTAGTCGGTGCCGGACCCAAACCAAAGGACGGGGCCAAGTCACCCGGCGGGCCGGATTCGGCGGGTCGCATCCCCGGCCGTGATCGCGGACTTCGGATCTTCTACGTCAACACGAACGCGCGGTGACCGAGCCTCGAGGCCGAGTCGCGGGGGAATCGTCCATCACATTCATTCTCCCGCCGTGTATTCTACATTGAGACCAAGATTGCCCTAAGGGGAACGACGACACATCAAAGTTGAAGGGTCCGGGCCCGCCGTGGTGCTCGGCGCTTGAACTTGGCGCGGGAGCCAGGCGATGAGTCCGCAGCTCGAATGGGAACCGGAGAGACGGGAGCCCGACTTCCGCCGCTGGCGGTCGGTGGCCGTGCTCCTCGCGGGCGCGGCGGCCCTGATGGTCGTCGCCCTGTATCAGATGTGCAAGTTCGAGGTCGGCACGGGCCAGCAGGCCGTCCTGATCCGCAAGGCGGGGCTCGACCTCGACCGCGACATGGAGCTTGCGCCACCGCCCAAGGGGGGCAAGTCTTACTACAAGGGGGTGCAGACCGACGGGCCCTATGACGGCGTCCTGACCGAGGGCCGCTACTTCTACAACCCTTTCTTCTGGGACTGGGAGATCTCGCCCCAGTTCCTCGTGCCCGAGGGCAAGATCGGCATCCGGATCGCCCTCGCCGGCGAGGCCTTGCCGGCGGGCCAGGTCCTGGCCGAGCCGGGCCAGCAGGGGATCCTGCGTGAGGTCCTCAAGCCGGGCCGGTACCCCTATAACCCCTACGCGATGACCATCGAGCTGCACGACCCGGTCACCGTGCCCGCCGGCTCGCGCGGCGTCGTCACCCTGCTGGCGGGCCTCGAGCCCAAGGACCCCAACGTCTTCCTCGTCGAGCCGGGGGAGCGCGGCGTGCAGGCCAAGACGCTCGACCCGGGGATGTATTATCTCAACCCCTACGAGTACCGGGTCAGCCTGGTCGATTGCCGGTCGAAGCGGTTCAACCTCAACGCGGAGGACGAGATGGACTTCCTCTCGTCCGACGGGTTCCCGATCACCCTCGACGGCGCCATCGAGTTCCGCGTCATCCCCGAGAAGGTCGCCGAGGTCTTCGTCAAGTACAACGAGGACGCCAACGGCGACGCCATCGACGACGAGATCATCGCCAAGATCATCACCCCCGAGAGCCGGTCGCTCTGCCGGATCGGCGGGTCGAAGCTCACCGGCGGCCAGTTCATCAGCGGCGAGTCCCGCGAGCGGTTCCAGCGCGACCTGGTCCGGAGCTTGACCGAGAACTGCAAGAAGCAGGGGATCGAGATCCTCGCCGTGGCCATCACCTCGATCCAGCCCCCCGAGAAGATCGCCACGCCGGTCCGGGCGCGCGAGGTCGCCAAGCAGGAGCTGTCGCAATACGTTCAGGAGCGGCTCCAGCAGCTCTCCGAGGCGCAGTTGCGGGTCCAGGTCGTCCTGGCCGAGCAGAAGAAGAAGCTGGTCGAGGCCGAGCAAGGTGTCGTCGAGAAGACGACCCGCGCCGCGCAGGAGCAGGCCGTCGCCGTCACCCTGGCCGAGCAGAAGCTCAAGGTCGCCGAGACGCAGCTCGAGGCCGCCAAGGACAAGGCGTCCGCCATCACGGCCAAGGCGCGGGCCGAGGCCGACGTGATCCGCTTCAACAACGCCGCCGAGGTCGCCGGGCTCGCCGCGCGGGTCGCCGCCTTCGACGGCGACGGCGCGGCGCTGGCGCGGAACATCCTGATCGGCAAGCTCGCCCCGTCGTTCCGGACCATCCTGTCGAACTCCGAGGGGCCGCTGATGGAGCTCTTCGGCCAGTTCACCGGCGAGCCCGAGCCCCGCCGCTCCGCGACCGCCCGGTCGCCCGCCTCGGTCGAGACCGCCGCACGGCCCGCGCCGAGGTCGGCCCCGAACCCTCG
>JAFANO010000010.1 GCA_019232645.1 Planctomycetaceae bacterium
GCGGATGACGGCGCTGGCCGACCTCGGCCGGCAACTGGCCGAGGAGCGCGACCCGCGCGCCGTGCTCGAGCAGGGCTGCCACGGGGCGCGACGCCTCATCGCGGCGAAGTACGCGTTCGTCCTCATGCTGGCGGAGGACCGGCAATCGATCCTCCATTTCTGCACCAGCGGCCTGGACAAGGGGGCCGTCGCCCGGCTCGACGCGCCGGCCGCCGACCTGCATCCGCTGTGGTGGCTGCTCGACGACGATCGCCCGCACCACCGCCGCGACGGCCGCGCCCAGCTCGACGCCCTCGGCCTCCTGCCCGATGATCCCGGCCCGCGGTCCTTGCTGATCGTGCCGAAGGATCGGCTGGCCGCGCTGATCCTCGTCGAGAAGCTCGGCGCCGAAGAGTTCGGCGGGGAGGACGAGTGGCTGGCGGCCACCCTGACGGCGCAGATGATCCTGAATTATAAAAATAAGATGTTAATAAAATTAGTTAATGATATTATAAAGAATTGACATCGGGATTGTGCGTCGTGACAAGACACGGATGCCTCTCGTCCCGACGCTTCGCGTGGGGATGCCTCGCTGGACACGCTCCGCGTCCCGATTGCGGCCTCGACCGACGATGCGGAGCGTCTCTGACGGCCTTCTCACGATCGCCCTTCGTCACCGAGCAAGTGCTGGCTGGACCGGAGGATGCGGTTGCGTCGGTCCTTGGTCGCGGGCGAGGCCTGGGTGGTCCGCGACTTGAGGTCGGCGAGGTTGGCCTGGCAGTAGGGGCACTCGATCACGTCGAGGTGGAACTGGATGTACGACGCCAGCTCGGGGTCCAGAGCGTCGAGCAGGAAGCTCCCGAGCTGCTGGCGAGTCGGACAAGTCAGGCGCGCCCGGCGCCAGATAGCACCCAGGGTGTGCAGGCCAGGGTCGCCCCGATTCTGGCGGACGTCCTCGAGCCGGGCACGCAGCTCGGACGAGTCACGCAGCGCCTTCTCGACCCGCGCCAGCTCCTCGGCGGGCAAGGCATCGGCCAGGTAGGCCCGCAGAATCTCGTCGTCGATCCTCGTGCTCATCCCTCACCCAGCTCCTCGAGGCTCAAGCCGGCGCGGCGGGCCATCTCCTTGAGCCGGCCGATCGTCTGGAACTTGTAGCTGGCCACCGCCTGCTCGGTCAGGCCGAGGTACCCGGCCACGTCCTTGTTGGCCCAGCCCTTGACGATGAGCAACTCCAGGCAGCGGAGGCGGTCGAAGTCGCCGCGGCTGAGCCACTCGCGGACGAGCTGGCCGATCGCATCGGTCAGCAGGCGTTCCTCGGCCTCGCGCCGCTCGCCGCTCCGGGCGATGCTCGAGGCCGGCCGGCCATCGCCGGGGACCTCGTCGAGGGGCCGACCGTGGTCGTCCGAGCCGAACTGGTCGATCGGCCGACGGCCCTGCTTGCGGAGGTGGTCGATCAACTTGTGCGCGGCGATCGAGAATAGGTACGCCTCCATGTCCCGCTTCTCGTCGTAGTGCGGCAGGCTGGTCAGGAACCCGATGAAGGTCTCCTGCACCACGTCCTCGCTGGCGGCTCGGTCGTGGAGCCGGCTGTCGACGAATGCGAGCAGGCGCCCCTCGTAGCGCTCGATCAGTTGCCGCCAGGCCGAGGCGTCGCCGGCGCGCACCTGCTGGACCAGCAATGCCTCGGCGTCGGAGGTGGCCATCGGTCGTGTTCGCCTCGAGAATCGTCGGATGTTCGACACATCCTTTCGATTCTAAACGCGCCGATGGCCTGTTGCCTATGCGGTCCCCGCGAGACATCGAGGAAAGGGCGGGGGCGAATCGGCCTCACGCCAGGAGTTGATAGATCAGGACGCCCGACGCCCCGACCCCCACCGCGGCGAGGGCGCGGAGCCAGTTGGTGTAATAGCCCCGGGTCGCCTCGTCGGCGCGGATGTAGCCAGCGAGGGCGGCCAGGCAGGTCAGGACGAAGCCGATGATCCCGGCCAGCAAGGCCAGCCGGTAAGCGACCAGGTCGCGTTGATAGGCGGCGATGATCGCGGCCCGGTCCTCCGCCGAGAACTCGGCCACGATCGCGGCCTCGTAGACTGTCCCGTAATCGCGCGCGATCGGCTTGGTCCGGGTCTCGCGAATCAGCCGGTCGATCAGGGGCTTCGGGACCCGCCAGCGATAGGGGAGACGGGTCGAGGCCACACCGGTCGTCAGGGGATTCGAGGGGCCGGTCGAGGGCCCGGCAGGGACCTCGGGCGTGATCCAGTCGGCGGCCTCGCGCTCGAGCTGCAGCCGGGCATCGGCGAGCGCCCGCTCCTCGGTGGCCGAGAGCCGCCCCGCGATCGTCCGCTCATTCCGAGTCCGGGCCGGGGACGGGGCGGCCGAGGCGAGGGGGCCCGAGGCGAAGGGGTCGCGCGGCCGGATCTCGGCATCGGTCACGCGCGTGCCGGGATCGATCGGCACGGGGAGCCCCTCGGCCGCCTCGGGTTGCCCCTGGGTCTCGAGGTCCACGGCCACGGGCGCGGGCACGCGGGCCGGCGGCACAGCGGGAGAGGTGAGGAGGCCCCCGGAATGGCCCCACAGAAAGAGTGCCAGGGCACCCAACACCAGGAGCTGAAGGGATGTCAGCGATTTCATCGGGATCCGATCCTTGCGAGTCCGCAGCGAGACGGGTCGGGACGCGAGGGAGTTCGCCCAGGGGCACGGAGGATTGGGGGGCTCCCGGGTCAGGCGAACCGGCGATTCCGGGCCCTCCGGGCGTCGGCGGCAGCCTCGCTCCAGGGGCTGACCAGTTGCGTGACGACGGCGATCAGGACGGCCATGGCGATCCCGGAGGGCTCGGAGAACGGCAGGAAGCCGTACAACAGCGCCGCGATCAGGGCGGTGCCGAGGACCGGCAGGGCGCGGAATCGCGCCTTGCGATCGCGGGCCGCCAACTTGGCCCAGCCGCCGTTGGCCAGGAACAGCAGGCCGAAATAGATCGCGTACCACTCGGGAAAATCGATCTCCCCGAACACGGTCCAGTACGCGAGCCGGGAATCCCCCGCCGGAGGCGGGCCTGAGGTCCACCAGTTCGCCAGGGGATCGACCCGGAGCCACCACCCCACGACCAGCCCCACGATGCCCAGGACCAGGCCGTTCGCCAGGGACAGCAGCCGCCGCGGGTTCGGGTCGAAGGGCTGCCCTTCCGTGACCTTGGCGGCGGCCAGGACGCTCCAGGTGCCGAGCAGCGCCATAACGATGAGGTGCGCGACCTTTTGAGGCGCGGCCTGAACGTCCAGGTCGAGCAGCGCGCCGGCGGCCAGGCC
>JAFANO010000108.1 GCA_019232645.1 Planctomycetaceae bacterium
TTCGAGGAGGCGATCGAGAAGATCGACATCGGAGGCCCGAGCCTGATCCGGGGCGCGGCCAAGAATCACGCGCACGTCGCTGTCGTGACCTCCCCGGATCAATACCCGATCCTGATCGACCAGTTGCGCGACCACGGGGGGACGACCCTGTCCTTCCGCCGCCGCGCGGCCCTCGCGGCCTTCGAACTCGCCGCCCGCTACGACCGGGCCATCGCCGACTACCTGGCGCGGGCCACCGAGGCCGAGGGGGACTCGGCCGATCCCTTCCCGCGCCTCCAGTCCTTCTCGTTCGAGCGCCGGTCGGTGCTCCGCTACGGCGAGAACCCGCATCAGCGGGCCGCGTTCTACGTGGAGCCGGGGACGACCGGACCCAACCTGGCCACCGCGAAGATCCTCCACGGCAAGGAGCTGTCGTACAACAACCTGCTCGACCTCGACTGTGCCTCGCGGCTGGTCCGCCTCTTCGGCGAGCCCGCCGCGGCGGTCCTCAAGCACAACAACCCCTGCGGCGCGGCGGTCGCCGGGGGGCTGGCCGAAGCCTTCGAATTGGCCTATGAAGGCGACCCCGTCAGCGCCTTCGGCGGGATCGTCGGCCTGAACCGGATGGTCGACCGCGCGACCGCCGAACGGCTGATCGTGCCCGGCCGGTTCATCGAGGCGATCATCGCCCCCGGCTTCGAGCCCGACGCCGTCGGCCTGTTGACCACCAAGCCGACGTGGAAGAACAGCGTCCGGCTGCTCGCGTTGGGCGCCCCGATCGGCCCCGAGACCTCCGGACCCCGGGGTTTCGACCTGCGACGCGTGGCAGGCGGGCTCCTCGTGCAGGACTGGGACGCGATGGAAGACGGCCCCGAGCTGGGGACCGTCGTGACCCGACGCGCCCCGACCCCCGAGGAGCGGTCGGCCTTGGGCTTCGCCTGGCGGGTCTGCCAGGCGGTCAAGTCGAACGCGATCGTCCTGGCTCGCGGCCGGCAGCTCGTCGGCGTCGGCGCCGGGCAGATGAGCCGGCTCGACTCGGTCCGGATCGCCGTCTCCAAGGCGGGCGACCGCGCCCGGGGTTCGGTCCTCGCCTCCGACGCCTTCTTCCCGTTCCGCGACGGCCCCGACGCCGCCGCCGAGGCGGGCGTCGCCGCGCTGATCCAGCCCGGCGGCTCGAGACGCGACGAGGAAACCCGTGCCTCCTGCGACGAGCACGGGATGGCCATGATCCTGACCGGCCGTCGCCACTTCCGGCACTGACCGAGGATTCCGACGATGGGGACCGTCGAAGCCTTCGAGCACACGGCCGACGTCGGCCTCCGGGTCCGCGGGCGTGACCTCGAAGACCTCTTCCGCACCGCCGCCGAGGGCCTGTTCGACGACATCGTCGCCAATCGGCAGGACGTCCGCGACGTCGAGCGGGAATGCGTCTCTCTCGTCGCGGACTCACTGGCCGACCTGCTCGCGGCCTGGCTCAACGAGCTGATCTTCCGGTGCGAGACCCGGCACCGCCTCTACTCGCACTTCGACGTCCACCTGAGCAGCAAGGACAGCGACGTCGGCCTGAGTCTCGGCGCCGAGATCGGGGGCGAGCCGATCGACCGCGACCGGCACGTCCTCGTCCACGAGGTCAAGGCCGTCACCCGCCACGCCCTGACCTTGCGGCGCGACGGAGGGGACTGGGTCGCCGAGTTGATCCTCGACATCTGAGCCCCGAAGCCTCCCTCGCGTCCTCGGGAGGCCTGCCCCTCCCGTCAGGTCATCCAGTCACACCAGCGACCGTCGGCGTCGAGGATCTGGTTGGGGCGGAACCGCGCCTTGTATTGCAGCGAGGGGCAGCCGGCGACGTAATATCCCAGGTAGACATGGGGCAGGCCGAGGGTCGAGGCGCGATCGAGCAGGCTGAGCACGTTCCAGGTCCCGAGCGAGCGGTCGAGGTGGCCGGGGTCGTGGGCGAAATAGATCGCCGACAGGCCCCCTTTCAGCTCATCGACGTAGCCGACCCCGACGAGCCTGTCGCCCAGGAAATAGCACCACTCCTGGGTCGAGAATGGGTTGTCGACGAAGTCCGTGACGTACTCCGCGACGTCGCCGGGTTCGTGGCGGGGCCAGCCCTTGGCCTCGGACCGATGGGCGTGGAATCGGTCGAGCAAGGCGACCTTCTCGGGCGTGACCGCCGGAGGGCCGATGCGGAGGCGGACCACCCCCTCGTTCGTCTTGCGGGCGCGGCGCTGGCTGCGGTCGGGGCGAAAGCGGGCCGCGTCGACCCGGAGCGAGCGGCAGGCGACGCATCCCGGGCAACGCGGCCGGAAGAGTGTGCGACCGAACCGCCTCCAGCCGGCGAGCAGGTAGGCCATGTACTCGTCGGCCTCGAGTCTGGTGGCGTACATGTACTCCAGCCGCCAGATGCGGTCGGGCAAGTAGCCACACCGGCTGGGGGCGACCGTCCAGCGAGCGATGGTCTCCATGGAGGGGTCCTGATAGCGCACGACTCGGGCGGTCGTGGGGAGTGATTGTGATGAGGGACATCTCCGATGGCCTCGGCTCCTTCGATCCGCGTCCTCAGGATTCTACGCGAAGTATAGAGTTCTACTGTATCTCTGACTTGACTTGCTTCGACGCTTTTTCGTGCCACTCGCTGTCTGATGCGGAGGTCCCTTGGGAGGGAGGATTCATGGAAAGGCGATACGAAGCACGTCTGAAGGAAGAGCAGGCCCCACCACGCCGCTGCGGGAACTGGCGTGCGTGGCCAAGGCGGCGCGTCGGATCAAGGTTGGTCAGCGCGACGCAACTCACCAGCAGTCTGCTCCGCTCAGCGCACGACCGCCTGGAACAGGACGTAACCCTCGGCGCCGGGGGCGATGGCGCCGGGGAGGTCCCAGCGCAGCTCGGTCGAGCCGACGCGGTTCTCGGCGGCGGTGAAGACGGTCCCCTTGGGGCCCTGGGCGCTGCCGGGGACGTAGCCGAGGCGGGGTAGGAGGCTGTCGATCACCGAGACGGACCCGATTGGCGTGTTGCCCATGTTGCGGAACTGGATGACGAAGGTCAGGACCTCGCCCGGCGCGGCCTCGCCGGCGCTGACGCGCTTGATGACGGCCAGGCCCGGCTGGTTGGGCGGGACCTCGACGCCGACCGTCTCGCGCGCGGGCCAGGTCATCACCGTCTGGCCCGCCCCCTGGATGATCCCGGTCACGACCGGGCCCTCGGCCGTCGTGATCGCCAGCGGCGGCTGCGCCACGACCTCCGTGATCGGCTTCTGGCGGTTGCGTGCGACGATCGGCACGTCGACCTGGACGCGGCCGGCGAGGTGGGTGACGCTCTCAAAGCCGTTGAGCACGCGGAGCTCGGTGTACGCCCCGGCGAAGACGCGGCCGATCAGGCCCGAGGCGCGGGAGTGGTGGCGGTTGATCTCGGCCCCCTCGTTTTGCACCAGCCGCTTCGGGCCCAGCTTGGCCGTCTCCGTCACCCCCCGCTCGACGACCCGGGCGCGCCAGGGGGCCTCGACCTTCAGCGCCTCGTTCGGCCCGACGCTGAGGCGGACCTCGGCGAACCTTGGGGCGTAGACGCAGACGACGTTGGTCGGCAGGATCCGGGGGCGCCTGGTGTCGTTGAACCGGATGACCGCGTCGCGCGGGTCGATCCCCGCCAGGCCGCCGTCGCCGGCGAAGTGGGCGGGCTCGGCGCGGTCGCCGCCGTCGCAGAGGTACTCGTCGCGCGGGACCCAGGGCCGCCCGGGAGGGGGTGGGGTCCCCCGGGCCGGGCCGCACGGCAACGGGCAGCGCCCGCCGTCGGGGCCGGCGAACGGGCAACCCGGGCCCAGTGGCGTCTCCGCCAGCCCCGCCCCGGTCAGGTTCGGGTCGTTCCTCTCGTCCGACGTCGGCTTGCGGCCCCCGAGGTGGACGACCACCATCACCCGCCCCAGCGCCGCGGCGACCTTCAGCGGGTCCTCGGCTGGGCCCAGCGACACGACCGGGATCTCGTCTTTCGGCATCGCGATCGGCAGCGCCTGCTCTGGATCCTCCAGGTAGACGACCTGGGTGACCAGCCGGCCGCGATCGACGGCGTCGGCGAAGTCCTGCTCGCTGAAGACGACCCGGATCGGGAACCGGCCCGGGTCCATGCCGTTGGGCCGGTGCAGATGGCCGACCACCTCGACGACCGGGAAGAGCTCGGCGCCGGGGCGGTCGGGCAACTCCGAGAGCCGAAGCTGGTAGCCCACCCCGACCTTCAGGCCGAAGGTGTCCGGCCCTTGGCCGGCGATGAGCGGGATCGGCTCGGGGTTCGGCCCGAGGACCTCGACGCGGCTCTTTGGCGGCGCCTGGAACCGGACAACCTGGATCTCGGGGGGGAGCACTGGTCCGCCCCCGTCGGCCACGACCTCGCTGGCGACGATCGGGCCGGGCGCGGCCACCGTCGCGGGCGGCGCCGGCACGTTCGCCGCGGGCGCGGCCACCTGGGCCCGTACCGAGGCCGGCCCCAGGCCCACCGCGAGCACCATCCCCAGCGGTCGCGCCAGGCGTGTGACCCAACCGCCGCTGCCGAGGCCGATCATTCCTTGTCGGCTCATTTCAACGTCTCAAGATTCTTTGTAGGGTCCGCTGTGCGGACCAATTTCAGAAGGGCGATCCGGTCCGCACTCCGAGAGGTCCGGTCCGCACAGCGTGCCCTACGAGGGGCACCAGCCACCCGAGTTCGAGAACGACATTCGGGAAGACTGATCTCTACGCAAGTCCCTTGGCGAAAGGCCCCCGGCGGATCGCGGTGAAGGAGCGCGTCCGACGGG
>JAFANO010000146.1 GCA_019232645.1 Planctomycetaceae bacterium
TGCCGTCGGGCACGGTGACCACGGTCTCGAAGTACGTCCCGAGCCCAACGAAGACCCAGTAGTTGCCCACGTTCCGGTCGAAGGCGTTGGGCCCGGCCAGCTCGAAGAGCAACTGGTGCGAGACCTCGTGAAAGAGCGTGGCCGTCGCCGCGATCGCCCCATCGGGGTCGCGGAAGAAATAAGCCGGGACCCGCTTCCCCTGGCCAGGCTTGGGGGGGATGTAGATCCCCAGGCTCTGATCGATCCCGGGTCCTTCGGTGGGCTCGAGGAAGTTGACGTACTCCTGCTTGGTGGCGAAATAGGAGATCAGGTGCGGGTCGATCGGCCGCTCGCCGACCATCGCCTTGTCCTGGATCCGATGCGCCAGGGGCAGGCGATTGCCCGGCGCGATCACGTCGGCGAGCAGGGCGGTGAACAGCTCGTGGAACGTCTCGAGCTGGCGGCCGAAGGCGATCGCTTCGGAGAACGGGACGTTGGCCCGGATCAGGAAGTGCTCGGTTTCGATCCTCCAGGCGCTCTCCCAGGGGCGATGCAGCGCGTCGGCCTGGGCGGCGGAGAGCCAGCGCACCTGCCTCTGCCCGGGGACGGGCGGTGCGGGCAGCTCGCCCCGCTCCAGGTGGGGGAGCCAGGTCGGGTCGACCCAGCCGAAGGTCGGATGATTGACCATCTTGCGGCGGAGGTTGCGGGCGGCGAACGGGGTGGCCCAGCCGCCGTCGAGGGGGACATGGCCGAGCAGTCGGCGTGCTTCGGGGTGGTCGGGCTCGCGGTCGAGGACGGCCCGGAGGCACTCGTCGGCCAGCGCGTAATGCTTCGGGGTGGTCGTGGCGGCGCGCTCGGCCAGCGCAAAGAGCCCGCGCGAGGTGACCGAGCGGGTCGCCTGAAGCTCTGCCCGCCAGGCAGCATCGATCGGCCCCCGGGCGGGGACGTTGGCCAGGCCCTTGGCCGGGGCGGGGACGACCTCGGGCAGCGGGACGAACCGAGTCGCGCCGCCGGCCGGTCGCGCCGGCTCGACCCGGGCGAGGACCTCGGCGACGGCCGCCGAGTCGCCCCGGGCTCGCAAACGCTCGGCCAGCGCCTTGAGCTGTCCCGTCTCCTGCTCGCGGAGTGCCCGGGCCTCGCGGCGGAGCTCGGTCGCCGGGCTCGCGCCCGAGTTCGGCGGGGGGACTTGCAGGACCAGGACGGCCCCGACCACCCAGACCAGGGTGACCATAAGGTTCCGGCGCGGGGACCGTCGCCTTCAGGCGACGGGGGAAGCGCCGCCCTCCCGAGAATAGGATGAACAGGAAACCGACGCGTCTCCCGACGAGGTCGGAGAAATGCCCGAAAGCTGCCGACATCCGGCCGGGTCGGGCGCCCGTCTTCTCTCCTCGAGGTGGCGCAGCGGGCTGAGACCCCGAAGGGTCGTCGGCTTGGGCGCGGCCAGGAGGGTCCGGGACTGGAGAAGCATCCTCAGAGTCCTTGTAGCCTGCTGCGCGTCTGCCCCGCAGTGCCGGAGCGGCGGGGCCCTCGAGTCAACGCTTGCGTCGTAGTAGTCCTTCTACAAGCCGTTGCCTTCAGGCGACGGTCGTTGACCGGTAATCCTCTCCGGAAGGATGATTGCCGGGGAGCGGACGGAATCCCCGCGGCGCCGCGGGTCGTCACGAACGATTGTCGAGGATCGGGGGGCCGAGGATCAAGCGACCCGGGGTTCGGTCTGGACGTCCAGGGAGCCGCGGCGCACAATGCGCGGCGGCCGAGATCGACCCCAAGCCTTCGAGCAAGTGGGCACACCCCCGGCGAAAGGAGTCGCCCCCTCATGAGCTTCCCGCGTCGGCGCTTCCCCGTCGCGATCACACTGGCCTTCGGACTGGCGCTGGGCTGGGGCCTCGCCAGTCTCCCGAGGCCGGTCGTCCGCGCCGGCGGCGGCGATCGCTGGGGCGAGTCGATCCTGACCAGCGGCCCGATCCTCGTCCGCTACAACGAGGGGACGAAGGTCCAGGTCCCCCAGGACGCCCTCTACTACCTCGACTACAAAGGGGGGCGCCTCCTTGCGACGGTGCCCTCGTTCCGCCAGTCGTTCGGGGCGGCCCAGATGATCGACCGCTTCGCCGAACGCGACCTCGTCGCCGACTTCAAGCTCGACCTGGACAACGGACTCCGCCCCCACTTCCTGATGACCACCGGCGCGCTCGGCAGCTACAGCGAGGGCTGCTCTCCCCTGTTCGTCTTCGAATCGACGACGAACCAGGTCGCGATCTACAAGCTGACCCAGCAGCAGGTGGGGATGAGCGCGCGGCCGAAATTCGAGCTGGTCGAGATCCACCCGATCGGTGGGCCACCGGCCCCCCCGGCGCGCTAAACGAGCCCTGGCGACGTGCCGATGGTCCTCCCGTCGGGATCACTGGGGCACGACCACGCCGCCGCCCGGCCCGCCCGGCATGAGGACTCTCGGCCCGCCCTTCCCGCCGCCCGCTGAGGTCGTGCCGCCACGCGAGGAGGCCGAGCCCCCCTCATCGCTCAGGATCGACTCGGTCCCGTAGGGTCGTGCCTCCTGGTGGTAGAGGAGCCATTCGCCTCTCGGGTCGAACAGCTTGGCGTTGCCGTATTCGTTCAGGGGGTCGCGCCTGGGCGACGAGTAGTCGGCGAAGACCAGCCCGGTGGTGTGCTGGAAGAACGAGAGCCACTTGCGGTCGAGCCCGAGCCCGAACGGGACCCGGGTCTTGTAGTCGATCACGCCGAAGACCTTCTTGTGGACCGGGGCGGTCTCGAACGACAGCAGGAGGATCGCCATGGTCATCATGGCGGTCATCAGGCCGAAGAAGAACCGGCCCAGGAGGTCGATCGGCGCGGGGAACCGGACCATGGCCGGCGCCAGGCCCTCGGTCGTGAGCCGGAGGATGAACAGCGCGACGATGAACAGCGACATCAGGCAGACCATGTCGGCGAACCCCCGGGAGAACTCGACATTGCTCGACAGCAGCGCCGCCAGCGGCTCGTAGAAGTTGAACGCGAGGATCCCGGCGAACAAGACGTTGAAGAACATCAGCGCGGCGCCCCAGAGCCCCTCGCTCATCAGGGCGTAGGTGATCCCCGCGATGAACAGGCAGATGAGCATGTTGACCAGGATCTCCATGGGCCCGATCTCTCTCCTCCCGGCGGGATTGGGGACAACGCGGCTACTTGACGACCCGGAGCAGCTCGTCGATCGACGTCTTGCCCTGGATGACCTTCCGGAGGCCGTCCTCCTGGAGGTAGATCATGCCGTTCTTGCGGGCCTCGGCCTTGATCGCGTTGATCGAGGGGTTCTCGCGGATCATGTCGCGCATCGGCTCGGTGATGACCAGCAGCTCGAAGATCCCGGTCCGGCCGAGGTAGCCGGTGCCGCCGCACTGGGGGCAGACCTGCAACGGCTCGGCCGGCCGGCGATAGAAGACGTCGACCTTGTCGGGGGGCAGGTTCGCCTTCTTGAGGAACTCGGGCTTGGGCTTGTACGGCTCCTTGCACGCCTCGCAAAGGACGCGGACCAGCCGCTGGCCGAGCACGGCCGTCAGCGCCGAGGCGATCATGAACGGCTCGACCCCCAGGTCGAGGAGGCGGAACAGCGCCGTGACGGTGTCGTTGGCGTGCACGGTGGAGAAGACCATGTGCCCGGTCGTCGCCGCCTGGCAGGCGATCGTGGCGGTCTCCTGGTCGCGGATCTCGCCGACCATGATCACGTCGGGGTCCTGGCGGAGGATCGACCGGAGGCTGCCGGCGAAGGTCTGGCCGCTCTTGGTATGGATCTCCATCTGGGTGATGGTATCGAGGTGGTATTCGATCGGGTCCTCGACGGTGATGATGTTCTTCTGGAACCGGTCGATCTCGCGGAGGCAGGCGTACAGCGTGGTGGTCTTGCCGGACCCGGTCGGCCCGCAGCAAAGGAACATGCCGTGCGGCTGGGTGACCAGGTCGCGGACCTCCTTGACGAGCTTGGGCCGGAGGCCGGAGTCGTCGAGCCTGGAGACCCCGGCGACGTTGCCGAGGATCCGCATGACCATCTTCTCGCCCGACTTCGAGCCCGAGGTCGCGACGCGGAACTCCAGCTCGCGGCCCGCGAGCTTGGCGCCGAAGGAGCCGTCCTGCGGCTTCCGCTTCTCGGCGATGTCGAGCGCCGCCAGCACCTTGAAGACATTGATGACCGCGTCGCCGGTGGGACGGTCGAACGGCTCGGCGGCGTGCAGGATGCCGTCGATCCGGTAGCGGGTCGAGAGCCGCTCGCTGGTCGGCTCGAGGTGGATGTCGGTCGCGCGGCGCAGGACGGCGTCGTAGACGAGCTCCTTTGCCGACATGTACGACCGCGACTCCTCGGCCTGAGCGACCCGCGCGGGGTCTTCCTTGGGCGAGCCCTGGCTCTTGCCGATGAAGACAATCGGCGGCCCCGTCCGGTCGACGGCGGCCTCGCCCCGATTGAAGATCGGCTTCATCCCGGCCCGGCGCAACAGGCCGTTCATGACCTCGCCCAGGTGGTAGGGGGTCAGCACCCGGTCCTCGTCGGGCACGGCCTGGTTCCGGCTGTGGATGTAGGCGAAGAGCGGGACGAAATACGCCAGCAGCAGCAGGATCAGGCCGAGGAAGTAGATCGGGATCACCCAGACCATCGCCAGGCCGAGCAGCCCGCTGAAGAAGATGAGGCAGTTCCAGAGCTCGAGCTTGAGGTTGTTGAGCTCCCTGGCGTCGTCGTCCACCCAGTAGGACGTCCGGGTCCAGAGCAGGTAGATGGCGAGGACGGGCGCGAGCTTGTAGAGGTTCAGGTACATGCCGGGCCCGCGGTGGGCGTCGATCGCCTGCGACTGCGCGAACAAGGCGCCGGCGAATTCTGCGGCATCGGCCCCGGTCGCGGCGCCCAGGCACAACACGGCAAACGTCGCGAGGACGAGGCGCGGACGGATCATCGTTTCCCTCTCCGGATCAGTCCCGATCGACCCGTGGCATGCCCTGAGGGCGGACGTCCCCGGAGCGGCCGGCCTGGGGGAATCGGCCTCCGGGCCCCGCGCCGGTCGGTGGAGACGGGGATCAGAGAATACCCGGTTGCGCGATGGTAATGCCTTTGAGCGCCATTTTCAAAGCCTCGACGTTCGGCGCCACCTCGAAGGCGGTCGAGCGCTCGACCTTCCCGGCCACGACCAGTTGTCTGAGGCTCTCGGTGAAGTCCTGCATCCCCTCTTCCTTGCCGATGCGGATCGCGTCGCCCAGCTTCGTGTCCTCCTCGTTGAGGATCAGCCCGCGGATCGTGGGGGTGGTCCGCATGATCTCGATGGTCGGGACGCGGGCGATCCCCTTGGCCTGCCAATCCGTGGTCGTCGGTAGCAGCTTCTGCGCGATGACGGCCTTGAGGTTGAAGGCCAGGTTCTGGCGCAGGGGCGGGTGCATCTCGCGCGGGAAGAGGTCGAGGATCCGGCCGATCGTCGACGGGGCGCTGGAGGCGTGGACCGTCCCGAAGACCAGGTGGCCGGTCTCGGCGGCGTGCAAGGCGGCGGCGAACGTCTCCTGATCGCGCATCTCCCCGACCAGGATGATGTCGGGGTCCTGCCGCACGGCGTCCTTCAGCGCCTTGTGCCAATCCTTGACGTCGATGCCGACCTCGCGCTGGGTGATGATCGACTTGTCGTCCTTGTAGGCGAACTCGATCGGGTCCTCGATGGTGACGATGTGCATCCGCTCGCGTTCGTTGATGTACTGGAGCATCGAGGCGATCGTGGTGCTCTTGCCCGATCCGGTGACTCCGGCCAGGATAATGATCCCCTGCTTGTACTGGGTGATCTCGGCGATGACGGGGGGGAGGCCCAGCGCCTCGAAGTTGGGGATCGTGTTGTTGACGCGGCGGGCGACGAGGCTGAGCCGGCCCCGCGCCTTGAACAGGTTGACGCGGAACCGGGTCTCGAGGTCGCCGTCGGAGATGACATGCGCGAAGTCGACGCCCCCCTCCTCGTCGAGGGTCGAGCGTTGCTTGGGCGTGAGGATCGGGAAGAGCAGGCGCTCCATCTCGGCGGACGAGATCGGGGGCATCTGCATCTGGCGAAGGATCCCGCCCAGCCGCACGACGCCCGGCAGGCCGACCTTGAGGTGGAGGTCGGACCCCTTGTGCTTCATCACCATCCGGAAGAGCTTGTTGACCTCGGGTTCGCTGCCGGGGCCCTGCACGTCGACGGAATCCCCGACGCTGGCCATGGGCTGACACTCCTGAATTCGAGAAGCGGCCGGCGGCCGGGCGTCCAGCAAGGGCGCAGTTCCGCTGAAACGGTAGGCAAGTCAGGTCGGTCCGTGATTCGCTGGCTGGCCCTCCTCCTCGGGCCGATGACCCCCGGCCATCGGCCCCGGCTCCGGGCTCAGCTGACGGACCGGCACGCCATGCCGGGCCAGGTATGCCTTGGTCTCGGCGATGGAGTGCTGGCGGTAGTGGAAGATGCTGGCCGCCAGGGCGGCGCTGGCGCCCCCCTCGGTCAAGGCGGCGCGGAGGTGTTCGGGTTCCCCGGCGCCGCCCGAGGCGACGACGGGGACCTCGACCGCGCCGGCGACGGCGCGGGTCATCGGCAGGTCGTAGCCGTTGCGGGTGCCGTCGGCGTCCATGCTGGTCAGGACGATCTCGCCGGCGCCGAGGCGCTCGACCGCGCGCGCCCAGGCGACCGCCTCGAGGCCGGTGGGCACCCGACCGCCGTTGATGTGGACCTCCCAGAACTCGCGGCCGTCACGGTCGACCCGCTTGGGGTCGATGTTGACGACGATGCACTGGCTCCCGAACCGCCGCGCCGCGCGACGGACGAACTCGGGGTCGCGGACGGCGGCCGAGTTGATCGAGACCTTGTCGGCCCCGGCGTTCAGCAGCGCGCGGATGTCCTCCAGCGTCCGGATGCCGCCGCCGACGGTGACGGGCATGAAGCAGACCTCGGCCGTCCGGCGGACGACGTCCCAGATGATCGCGCGCCCCTCGTGGCTCGCCGTGATGTCGAGGAAGACCAGCTCGTCGGCCCCTTCCTCGTCATACCGCGCCGCGACCTCGACGGGGTCGCCCGCGTCGCGGAGGTCGATGAAGTTCGTCCCCTTCACCACGCGGCCTTGGTTGACGTCGAGGCAAGGAATAATCCGCTTGGCCAGCATGCGCGCGTTCGCCTCATCCGACGGTGTTCAATCGCCAGCACCCCGGTCCGCTCGGCAGGGACCTCAACAACATCAGATCATTCTCTCCCGGAGATCAGGCCGATCCGAGTGCGGATCCAACCGACCTGCCGTTTGATCCTGTAGGGTAGGCTTCGGCCTGCCTCCGCGGCGACTCGGACGACACACGAGGCTTCGCCTCAGACCGACGAGTCGTGTTCCGAGAAGAATCGTCGCACGTTGAAGCGAGATTCCAAGGAAACCGCCCTGTTCGAGGACGCCCTCGGAAGGAATGTTTCAGTAGCCCCGATTCCCTCCATTACCGTAACCGCCTCGACCTCCGCCGCCGTAATCGCCGCCACCACCGCCTCCATAATCACCCCGGCCACCGCCACCACCGCCGTAACCGCCCCGGCCGCCACCGCCACGCTCCTCGCGGGGTCGCGCCTCGTTAACGGTCAGGGGACGGCCGCCGTAGGGCTTCCCGTTCAGATCGTCGATCGCCGCCTGCGCCTCGTCGTTGTTGGCCATCTCCACGAAACCGAAGCCGCGACTCCGCCCGCTGAACTTGTCGATGATCACCTGACCGCTCGTGACCGTCCCGTAAGTCTGGAAGAGCTGCACGAGGTCGTCGCCGGTGGTGTCGTAAGGCAGGTTGCCGACGTAAATGTTCTTGCCCATGATCGCTGGCCTTGTTCAGAATCCATCCGCGTCCGCTCCGTTACGGAACGTCGGTGCGTCATCGCCGAGGCTTCGGCAGAAGGGTGCGGCGCGACGTCCATCATGGGCGTACGAAATCCAGCACACTTCATTCCATCAGGTAATATGTCGGCTCTGGGTGTGAAACTCAAGCGAAAATCGCCGTAAGTCGCCGGATTCATGGTCCTCTCATGCCGGACGACGGCGTCCCGGGACACCTCGGACCACGGGGGGAGGAGGAGGCGGATCGACTCAAGCCGGGTCGCGGTCGATCCGGGGCGGCAAGATGGCGCAATCTAGGTGATTGGGGCAGGTGTTGCAGGCGGCGTCGAGGTCGGCACTCTTCCAGGCGCGATCGGCCTTGGACAGCTCCGCGTACAGCCGGAGCGTCTCGCTCCGGTAGGTGCACTGGTCGAGGGAGGTCAGGAGCCGGGTCAGCTCGACCAGGACGGCACTGCCCGCAGCCCACACACAGCGGCCGTCGCAATCGGCCAGGTAGGCATCGCGCGGCTCCTCGATCTGGGCGTACTTCATGGGCCCCCTCCGGCTCGTGGTGGCCAAGCCGTCCTCCCGGATCCGGTTGGCGTCAGCATCGAGGCGCGGCACAAGCTGATCCGCCCGTCCGACCAGATCGCGTGG
>JAFANO010000454.1 GCA_019232645.1 Planctomycetaceae bacterium
GTTCAGATAGAGCGTGATTTTTTGCCACATCGCCTCCATGACCAAAGGATCGGGTGGCACAAAGGGTGCGGGTAATCCGTCGAGATCGGGAAGCTCGGCGCCAGAGACATCGAAGCCGCGGATGCCCCGATCGACGACGGATTACCCGCACCCTTTGTGCCACCCGATCCTTTGGTCATGGAGGCGATGTGGCAAAAAATCACGCTCTATCTGAACCGTCTCGGTTTCCCCAGGGAGCTCATCAGGCAACTGAGGGGCGCGCTGGAGAGCCAGGGGAAAAACCTGATCGATCCCGATGGCCGACCGAGGATCATGATCTGGTCCGATCGGAAGAACTCGTCGCCGGTGGCGATGTTATCGCGATCGGGGAAGAAGACCCGCGTCCTCTTCCCGGATGGTTCCCAAGACGACATCTCCGCGAGCAAGCTGGCCGAAATCCCCGATAAGATCTTTCAAGAATTCACCTGACATGATATTGATTTCCGCCAATGGACTGGGCCGCCAATTCGCGGGCGACCCGGTCTTCCAGGACCTCAAGCTCGAGGCCCGCGCCGGGGAGCGGATCGGCCTGGTCGGCCCCAACGGCGCCGGCAAGACGACCCTGATGAGGGTCCTGGCCGGCCGGGACCAGGCCGATTACGGTAACCTCTCCATCCGGCCGGGCATCAAGGTCAGCCTGCTCCGGCAGGAGCCCGACTTCGCCCCCGACCAGACGTTGATGGAGGTTGCCAAGTCGGGGCTGGCTTCGTTGCTCGACCTCCAGCACGAGCTGGAGGAGGCCGCGCGGGAGATGGCCGAGGCCGAGGACGAGGAGGACCGCGCCCGGGCCACGCGCCGCTACGGTGAGCTGCACGACCACCTGGAGCATCAGGACGCCTACTCGATCGAGCACCGCGTCGAGGAGGTCCTCGCCGGCCTGGGCTTCGGCCCGGACGACTTCCACCGCGCGGCACGGACCTTCTCGGGGGGCCAGCAGTCGCGGCTGATGCTAGCCAAGCTGCTGCTGGAGAGCCCCGACGTCATGCTCCTGGACGAGCCCTCGAACCACCTCGACATCGAGGCGGTCGCCTGGCTCGAGGACTACCTGGCCCGCCAGACGGTCGCCATGGTCGTCGTCAGCCACGACCGCTACTTCCTCGACAAGGTCGTCACCAAGATCTGGGAGCTGCACGCGGGGAAGCTCGAGGCGTATCCCGGCAATTACACGCGGTACTGGCGGCTCCGGACCGAGAAGGCCAAGGTCCTGGAGCGGCAGGCCGAGCGGCAGCAGGAGAAGATCGCCGACCTCGAGGCTTACATCCGCAAGTACGGCGCGGGCCAGCGCGCCAAGCAGGCGCACGACCGCGAGAAGAAGCTGGCCCGGATCGAGCGGGTCGAGACGATGCGCGCGATCGTCGGCCCGCCGATGGGCTTCGGCGAGGTCGAGCGGTCGGGCGACATCGTCATCGAGGCCCGCCACCTGTCCAAGGCGTACGACACGCCCCTCTTCCGGGACCTCAGCCTCTCGATCCTCCGCGGCCAGTGCGTCGGCGTGATGGGGCCCAACGGCGCGGGCAAGACCACGCTGATCAAGGCGCTGATCGGCCGCGAGAAGCCCGACAAGGGGGAGGTCAAGCTCGGGCACAAGGTCCAGGTCGGCTACCACGACCAGGGGCTCGAGTCGCTCGCCCCCGAGACGACCGTCCTCCGCGCGGCCTGGCCCGAGGACGACCCCGACTGGGTCCAGGGGGACGTCCGCGACCTGCTCGCCCGCTTCGGCCTCTCGGGCGACGTCGTCTTCCAGACCGTCGGCCAGTGCTCCGGGGGCGAGAAGGCCAAGGTCGCTCTGGCCCGCCTCTCGGCCACCGGCGCCAACCTCCTGGTCATGGACGAGCCGACCAACCACCTCGACATCTGGTCGTGCGAGGCGCTCGAGCGCTCGATCCGCGAGTTCGAGGGGACCGTCCTGGTCGTCAGCCACGACCGCTACTTCCTGAACCAGGTCGCCGACCGCCTGATCGTGGTCTCGGGCGGCAAGGCGCGCGTCATCGAGGGGGACTACGAGACGTATCAGCGCCTGGCGCAACAAGACGCCGAAGTCGCCGCCCAGGCCAAGACCACCTCCCCCGCCGCCAAGGCTCCCGACGCGCCCGAGAAGCAGAAGCGCAAGTTCCCCTATCGCAAGTCGGTCGACCTGGAGCGCGAGATCGCCGAGGTCGAGGCCCAGGTCGCCGAGATCGAAGACCTCCTCGGCCAGCCCGCCACCTGGCACGACCCGGTCAAGGCCGTCTCCACCCAGCAACGCCACGCCGACCTGAAACGCAACCTGGCCCGGCTCTACGAGCATTGGGAAGAGGCCGTCGAATTCAACTCCTGAAACGTCTCGACGAGAAAAACTGATCCCGGGTCGAATGGTCGATTCGTTTCCCGACGTCGCCCACAAACTCCTCGAATGATGAGCCCGACGGACCTGCACGTTGCCGGAAACCCTGGGAAATGCGGCTCATCGGATGGCGAGGAATGGCGGGAAGGCGCGGGGCTGGGTCGGCGACTCCCGGGCCGGAACGCCGAGCCCGGATCGGCCGAGGCTGGAGATTCCGCGCCCGCTCGCGTATCCTGAGGTTAGGTCGTGATGATCATCCGGCACCTTGAGACAGGGTGCGGGCCGGCTGGACAAACGGGAGGGCTCAGGTCGGGGCGTCGGCTGTCTTGCACAG
>JAFANO010000503.1 GCA_019232645.1 Planctomycetaceae bacterium
GTCAAGAGCGGGTCGATCGATTATCCTGGGCAAGGGGCCGGAGGATAGAGTGTGACGCTCCGCGCGCCTGCGGGGGCATTCCCTCCGGGAATTTTGGATCCCGAGCTCGTCAATCTCGGGATGTTGCAGGTCGCCGCAGGAGATCCGCGTGGCCAAAGAGGAACCCATCCGAACCGAAGGACGCATCGTGGAGGCGCTGCCCAACACGCAGTTCATGGTCGAGTTGGAGAGCGGACATCGCATCCTGGCGCACATCGCCGGCAAGATGCGCAAGAACTTCATCCGGATCGTGCCGGGAGACCGGGTGACGATCGAGATCACGCCTTACGACCTGACCAAGGGTCGAATCGTCTACCGCGAACGCTGAGCCGTCTGTCGAGACCGCTCGATGATTGCTTGCGATTCCGAGAGAACATCCCGGGGATCGGCCCACCTTCGACGCGGTGAACGGTCGTGGTGGCCGGGAGGATCGGTCCCCACCTCGTGGGAAAATAGGAAAGTTAAATCGCAGGGCCCTGGCGGAGGGTCCCGTCGCGGGCGCCGGCCGATTGCGGCTGGGTGGCCGTTGCTCAGATGGTGCCGGGGAGAAGAGGGGTCGACAGGTGCGTGACCCGGTCCCAGGCGTCCCGGACGGCGTGCTAGCGTAGGATCAAAGTCCCTGGCCTCGACCCGGGTCCTCCCCTCCGGCAGGGGCGTGAGGTCAGGTCGCGGCCAGGATGGCCATCGCGGCGTTGCGGCCGTTGATCGCGATGACGCTGCCGCCGGGATAGGTCCCCGCGCCGCAGAGGAAGACGCCGGGCATGGGCGTGCGCGACTCGAGGCGGCGGTCCCACATGTACGCGGGCAGGCACTCCCCCTGGAAGATGTGCCCGCCGCTCAGGCCGACCGACCGCTCGATGTCGGGGGGCCCGAGGACCTGGGCGTCGATGACCGCGTCGATCATGTTCTCGCAGTAGCGGGCGATCGACTGGAGCGCGAGGTGTCTCACCTCTTCGCGCCGGGTTTCCCAGCCGCCCTCGGCGAAGGTGTGGGGGACGTATTGCGCGAAGACGCTCATCGTGTGCGCGCCCTCGGGGGCGACGCTCGCGTCGTGCGCGGTCTGGAAGTAAAGCTCGGTCCAGAGCCGGTCGGGCAGCCGGCCCTCGCGCGCGACCCGGAAGGCATCCCTCCATTCGGGCTTGGTCAGCGGGGTGTTGATCTGGCCGAGGTGGTGGGGCTGCATCGTGCCCGGCCGCGCGCGGAAGCTCGGCAGCGCGCGGAGCGCGACGTTCAGCTTGACCGTGCAACCGGTCATCGGGATCGCCTCGACCTGGACGCGCCAGGCCGGGTCGGCGTCGCCGTCGAGCAGGCGCAAGGTGGTCCGGGGGTCGGCGTTGGAGACGACGCACGGGGCGTCGACCCGGTCGCCGGCCTCGAGGACTACCCCTTGGCCGGGCACGATCCGCGCGACGGGGACACCGGTCGCGACCACCGCGCCGGCCTCACGCGCCACGTCGCAGAGGAGGAACGAGACCATGCCCATGCCGCCGAGGACGTAGCCCCACGTCCCCGGCATGCCGCCGAGTCTCCCCGACGCATGATGGAAATGGATCGACGCCGTCCCGGGGTCGTGCGGGCTGGCATCGGTCCCGATGACCCCCTGGCCCAGCAGTGCCATCTGCAATCGCTCGTCGCGCAGGTAGTGCTCGACGAACTCGACCATCGACCACTCGAAGAGGAGTCGCCGCGCCTCGTCGTCCCCCCCGATCCGCTCCTCGATCTCGGCGCGGGTCGGGGCGGGCCCGATCCAGAGGTCGCGCGCGCCGGGGGGCCGGATCGCGTCGCGGAGCCGGCGCTTCACGTCAATCAGGGCCCGCCAGCCGTCGAGGTCCCCTGGCGCCAGGCGGCGGACCTCCTCCTCGCACCTGGAGTCGTCGCCCCAGAGCTGGATGCTCGAGCCATCGTCGAAGGGCACGAACAGCCCGGCGTCGGCCGGGAACCACCGGAAGCCGTGGCCGGGCAGGTCCAGCTCCTCGATGACCAGCGGGTGCAGCAGGCCCACCAGGTAGGCGCACGGCGAGACCCGGAACCCCGGCCAGACCTCCTCGAGCGTGCAGGCGCCGCCGACCCTCGGCCGCGCCTCCAGGACGAGCACCCGCTTGCCCGCCCGCGCCAGGTACGCCGCGCAGGTCAGCCCGTTATGCCCCGCGCCCACCACCACCACGTCCCACCGCCGAGCGGCCAGCTCGCCTATCGCCGCCGGGAGCCCGAGCAACCCCAGCGCCTCGGCCGTCGGCGACCCCCGACCCGCGACCTCGACCATGATCCTCCTCCTCGCGCGCCGTCGTTTCCATAAGTGTCTTTTTGGACACTATTGAACGGAACAGACGGACATGGTATTTCCTTGAACCCTAGTCACCAGATGTTTCCCTCAAGCGGGCACCCGCATCACGACGATATCATAGGATTGTGGTGCGGCGCGAACGAGAGTCTCGGGGTTCGCGGAAAGGGGCGGCGGTCGATGGCCGGCTCAGACACGGCGGTGATCAGGCTCTCGGACTTGGAGCACGGCCAGGAGGCCCTCTGCTTCGCCTCGCTGGTGAAGAAAGAGAAGGGGATCGATAAGCATGGCAACCCCTTCGTGAAATGCCACTTCCGCGACAAGCGCCGGATCGTGGTCGCCCCGTTCTGGTCGTCGAATGCCCTGCTGGCGGACGTCGAGGCCTGGGCCGAGGGGGTTGCCTATCGCCTCCGCGTCAAGGGGAACTGGAACGTCAAGTATGGATTCCAGATCGAGGTCCTCGAGATCCGCCCCGCGAACGACGACGACGTCGCCGACGGCTACGACTTCTTCGACCTAGTGGAGACCAGCTGCTTCGAGGTCGATCGGCTCTACCGGTCGATCCACAATCATATCGATCGCTGTATCGACGATCCCTGCCTGAGGCGGCTGGTCGTTGGCCTCCTGGAGGAGCACGTCGACCTGTTCAAGAAGATGCCCGCGGCGCAGAACTTCCACCACAGCTACACCGCCGGCCTGCTCGAGCACGTCTGGAGCATGACCCGGGTCGCGAGCTGGCTGGCCGACCACTACGCCAACTACTACCAGGAGCTGAACCCCCCGCTGAACAAGGGGGTGATCGTGGCGGCGGCCATCCTGCACGACATCGGCAAGCTCCGCGAGCTGGATTACCACCCGGTCGAGGCGAAGTACACCAAGGAAGGGCAGTTGATCGGTCACGTCCTGATCGGCCGCGACATCGTGCGCGAGGCCGCGCGCAAGATCGACGGCTTCCCCGAGGAGACGCTCCTGCTGCTGGAGCACGCCATCCTCTCGCACCACGGCAAGCGTGAGTTCGGCGCCCCGATCGTGCCGCTCACCCTGGAGGCGCTGCTGGTCTCGTTCGTCGACGACCTCGACGCCAAGATGAACATCGCCGCTCGTCAGCGGATCACCTCGGTCACCGACGGCGAGTTCACCGACAAGATCTTCGCGCTCGACAACCGCCGGTTCTACAAGGGCATCCCCCGGGAAGTCCCGGGCGACGACGTCGCCCCCGAGATGGCGTGATCCGGAGCCCAGGGATCTCGTGCACCCGGTCTGCTGAATGGAAATTCGAGATGGCGGATTCGAGATTTCAGATTTGAACTCTCAACAGCGTGATCTCAAACCTCGAATCCGGAATCTCAAAGTTGAACTCTCGACACCACGATCTGAAAGCTCAAACTCGAATATCTCAGATCTGAGATCTCAAATCCGAAATCTCAATAGGAGTTACGCAGTTGGTTGACTAACGTATAGGATAATGAGCGGGATGTACCGGAATTTAGGCAAGATAGCGTTTGCGTGGTAAGCCGTTTCCCATCCACCTACTGTACGATTACTGTACAACTGCGTAACTCCTACTCAAATCCGAAATCTCAAATCCGAAATCTCAAATCCGAGATCAAGACAGGGCGCACAAGAGCTCTCGAATGCGTCTGAGTCCCCCGGGAGTCCGGGCTTGCAGATCATCGCCTCCCTTGGCGGTCGGCATCCAACCTTTTACAATGTGCCCCGATCCTCGATCGGCGGACGTGCGGCCGTCGCGAGAGAGACCCGAGAACATGACCCGAGTGAGATCCTCTTCATGATCGCGATTCGCAACGCCTGGTGGGCGGTCCTGGTGCTGGCGGCCCTGGCCGGCTGCAATCAGCCCGAGGAAGCGAACCAGGATGTGACCAAGCCCCCGGTCGCGCCTGGCAGCGCCCCCGAGAGCCCACCCCCCGCGCCGGCGACCAAGGCCGAGATGAAGCCCGAGGGGGCCCTGGCGCCCGCGCCCGCGGCCAAGGAAGAGGTGCCCAAGGAATCGGGCGAGGCCCCCAGGGTCGAAGCTCCGGTGATCGAGGCCCCGAAGGTCGAGCCGCCCAAGGATGAGAAGAAGGCCGACAATGAGGCCGCGGCCGTCCGGTTCTCGGCCGAGGAACTCGCCGAGATCAAGAAGCTACCCGCCTCGGACCAGGACAGGGCCCTCAAGCAGCTCGTCTGCCCCGTCAGCGGCGAGTCGCTTGGCTCCATGGGCGTGCCTTTCAAGGTCAGCGCCGAGGGCAAGACCTTCTTCCTCTGCTGCAAGGGATGCAACAAGGAGGTGAAGGCCGATCCCAAGGCCGTGGTCGCCAAGCTCAACCAGAAGTGACGCCTCGCCCGGGCCGCCCCACGCCCGTCCCAGGCGGCGGGGCTCGGCTCGAGGATCGCGCCGGCGGGGTCTGGCATATTCTCTTCGAGCGGGTTATCATCTCAACGCAAGCGAGAATGGGATAGCGAAACCGCCCCGATGCGCGCGGCGGTTTCCGACCGAAATGCAGGACCGGCGTCTCTCCCGCTGAGGCGAGGGTACGGCTGAACGCATCGCGTGACGGAACGACCGGACAAGCCTTCGCGACGATCGCCACACTCGACCCGCTGGGCCGATCCGCTCCCTCCCCGGGAGGCGGGCCATTGAGCCCTCGGGCACGGTGTTCATCGAGAAGGGGTGTCTGGCCCCGGAGCCGAGGCGTCAGCCGGCTCGCGAGCCGCGTTTTACCATCCGCCAATGCCACCGCATCCCCGAGATCCTCGGATCTCCCCAGATCGGAGCAACCCGC
>JAFANO010000524.1 GCA_019232645.1 Planctomycetaceae bacterium
GCGCGCAGGTGTTCCGCCTGACGCGGGTGCGCAAGACCGGCGAGAAGGTCGAGACCGAGGTGATCCTTGGGATCACGAGCTTGCCACGCGAGCGCGCTGGGGCGAAGGCGTTGATGGGCCTGATCCGGAGCCACTGGGGGATCGAGAACGGCTTGCACGGGGTGCGGGACGGGACGCTCCGCGAGGACGCCAGCCGGATCAGAAGAGGAACGGCGACGGAGACGATGGCGGTCCTGAGGAACATCGTGGTGTTCTTGTTCAAGCGTCTGGGCCACGACAACGCTGCCGCCGCGACGCGGCACTACGTCTGTCACCCCGAGAAGACTCTCGAAATCCTGTCAAGCCCAATCTGAGAATGAAACGGCCCTGGTGAGGGAATCGACCGGGATTGACCGATCGGGCGGGCTCCGGTATCACACCCCGTCGTACCCGCGGGCCCGTGCCGCGGCATGGGGGATCGGTCGTCGCCGTAGGGACTGCGGTCCATCACGGAACAGGGCGGAGCCGGTCCGTTGACGACGCCCGCGGAACCAGTCCGCGCGTGGCCCGATCTCCAGGGAGGGAGTGTGCCGTGCCGCCTGCCAAGAACGGGGCGACCCCTGATTTCGATCTCCACCACTTCGACCGCCACTTCCGGCGCGCCGTCTGGATCACCGCGTTGATCACCGTCATCGGCGCGGCGCTGATCTACGCCGACAAGGCCGACGACGAGCGCAGCGCCTTCATCCGCTGGCGGCCCCAGGTGCTCAGGTTCTGGCAAGGGGTCAACATCTATGATCGGATGATGTTCCCCAATCCGCCGATCATGCCGATCACGCTCTACCCCTTGATGACGCTGCCGCCGCTCACCGGGGCGCTCTGCTGGTACGGCCTCAAGGCCGCGCTGACGGCGGCGTCGGCCTGGCTCTGCTTCCGGATGGTCCGGCCCGAGGGGACGCCTTCGCTCCCGTCATGGGTGCAGGGCCCCGTCCTCCTGCTCAGCTTCCGGCCGATCCTGGGCGACCTGCACCACGGCAACAACAACCTGGTCATCTTGTTCCTGGTCGTGAGCATGCTCTACGCCTGGCGCAAGGGGTACGATGTGCTCGCCGGGCTGGTGCTGGCGCTGGCCATCTCGTACAAGATCACTCCGGCGCTGTTCGTGCCGTATTTCCTCTCCAAACGCTCGTACCGAGCGGTGGGCGCGACCATCCTGGGCCTGGGGCTCTTCCTGCTGGTCGTGCCGACCCTGGTCATCGGCCCGACATTCAACGCCGAATGCCTGGGGATGTGGTGGTACCGGATGCTCCGGCCGTTCGTCGTCAAGGACGTGGTGAGCGTGCAGGAGGTCAACCAGTCGATGGTGGGGGTGTTGACCCGCCTCCTCACCGCGGCCAAGGTGGGCACCGGGCGCTACAACCTCCACCTCGCGGTGAACGTCGTCTCCTGGCCTCCCTGGCTCGTGAGCCCCCTGATCAAGGGGCTCTCGGTCGGCCTGGTCGGCCTGCTCGCCTTCTTCTGCCGGACGAAGGCCAACCGCCGCACCGACCCGAGGCTCATGGGCGAGTTCGCCTTGGTCGTCTTGACGATGCTGTTCGTCTCGGAGCGGAGCTGGAAGCACCACTTCGTGACGGTGCTCTTGCCGTACACCTACCTGATGTATCGCGTCGGCATGCCCGTCGCGACCCCGCGCGTCCGGGCGGTCCTGGCCTCGGGCCTGGTCGTCTCGGCCCTCCTGATGGCGGCGACCTCCAGCGAGATGGGCGGATGGTTCGCGCACGGCCAGGGGCACAAGTTCGCCCAGGGCTATGGCCTGTTCTTCTGGGCCGGCGTGGTGCTCTACGTCCTGACGGCCTGGCGCGTCCGAGTGGAAGGCCGGCGCCTCGCGGTCGAGGAGCCCTCGAGGGGACCGACGATCCCCGCGCCCCACGTCCTCGGCGCAGTGCGCCCCGGCGTCGCCCGTTGAGCACCCCTCCGTCGGAATCGCCCCACTACCAGGATGGTGGCGCGAATCCGCGGACCCTGGTCCGGTTTTTCTGAAAAAGAGGGCAGTGTCGGATCGATAGTTCTGACTATCGACTGAAACCTCTCACCTGGTCCATCGGCTGTCGCTCTCGGGAAATGGCCAAGGAGGGCCTATGAACCCGTCGAAACATTCTTCACGCCGACGAAGGACAATCGGGCTCGGCGCGGAGGCCCTGGAATCGCGCTCGCTGATGACCGGCGGCGCGGGCAACACGTTCGCCATCATCCCCG
>JAFANO010000530.1 GCA_019232645.1 Planctomycetaceae bacterium
TGAGGGTCGTGAAGAAGAGGACGATCCCGAGCGCGTAGAAGGCGACCGCGTCCACATGCCCGGCGACCTTGGAGGCCTGCTCAGGAAACAGCGGGAAATCCCACATAATTCTCAATGTCTCCAGCGAGACTGGATCGGCCCCGACCCGGGCCCTCACCCTCTCGGGGAGGAAGCGGGGGGCCGACCCGGAGGTACCCTCGTCTACAGAACGTCTCCCGGAGGGAGGGGCGGATCGCCTTGGCGTCCCTCGCGCGGCGCGAGGGCCGACGCGCCCGGACGCGACCGGTCGCGCCGGAACATCACGAGCATGAACGTCCCCAGGCTCGCGGCCGTCGCGCAGCCCAGGACCTGGAGGATCCTCATGATGGCCAGGTTGTACTTCCCCGTCTTGGGGTCGTAGTGGTAGCAGAGCAGCAGGATCTGGTCGATGGGCGAGCCGATCTTGCCGTCGGACGCCTCGATCAGCCCGAGCCGCAGGTCCTTGGCCGGGTAGCTGATCCCGAAGTAGTAACGGGCGACCTTCCCCTCGGGCGTCAGGAGCATGATCCCGGCGGCGTGGGCGTACTGGTCGCTCGGGGCGTCGTAGGCGTAGCGGAACCCGACGGCCTTGGCCAGCCGGTCGATCGACGACTGCGGGCCGGTCAGGAAGTGCCAGCCGCGCTCGGCCCCCTTGCGGCCGTACCGCTCCAGGTAGAGCGCCTTCTTGCGGGCGGCCAGCTTCGGCGACTCGCCCGGGTCGATGCTCACGGTGATCACGTCGAACTGGTTGCCGACGTCGAACGACAGCGCGTTGAGGCTCCGCAGGAGCGAGTTGAGGACCTCGTTGCAGAGCATCGGGCATTCGTAGTAGACCAGCGTCAGGATCGTCGGCTGGCCGCGCATCAGCTCGGCGAGCCGGACGGGGCGCCCCGACTCGTCCCGGAACGCCAGGTCGAGCGGGACCTGGGCCCCCAGGTTCTGGTCGAACCCGATCTTGCGGAACGTCTCGGTCGTCACGACCTGCGACGGCATCCCCGGCGTCGGCCTCCCCGGCCGCGGCATCGCCGGCTGTCCCATCGCCGGCACGGCCGACGCCATGAGCAGCAGGATCGGGAGTGTGCGGTGGAGGGTTTTCATTTCTTCTCGGGGTTCGTCTCGCGACTGTTGATCTGGATCTCGGTTTGCGGCCCCTTGCCCCGGGGCACGCCGCGCCGGGCGACCAGGTCGATGGCGCGGTCGATCGGGATCCGGACGACGCCGGCCTTGCGATCGACCCAACCGTAGCCGTACAGCGAGGCATCCTCGGTCCGGCGCAGGGCATGCATCTGGGCCGCCAGGTTCTCGGGCGGCGTCGGGGTCTCTCCCGGCTCGCGCTTCTTGTAGAGCTGGTCGTACACGCCCAGCAGGAGGACGTTGGACACGACGACGAGGAGGACCAGGCCCACCCCGACGAGCGTGACCGTGCGGATGTTCGTATCGCGGACCTCGTACCCCGGCAGGGCCTCGAGGGCGGGGTCATGGCCGGTCAGGGGAGTGATCTGCTCGTCGTGTCCGTGTCCCATAGTCAGGCGATCCTCTCGGTGGGCTTTTCGTGCACCTGGCCGTGATCCTCTCCGTGATGCTCGAAGACCTCCTCCAGGAGCGGGTCGTGCAAGGGGAGCAGGGGCCTGGCCCTGAGGAACCAGGCGGCGACCGCCAGCCAGAGGCCGCCGATGCCCACCATCGCCGGCACGACGCCCCAGAACGCCAGGATGTTCGGCGCCCCGCTGCTGTTCCGCGGGAAAGCCGGGAGGATCAGCCAGCAGAGGTCGAAGAAGTGCATCGCCAGGAGCACCCAGCAGACCCGCACCAGCTCCGAGGGCCTCCGTTTCCGTGCGCGGAACAGCAGCAGGAAGAACGGCAGGAAGAAGTGGAACAGGATCAGCCCCAGGGCGAGCCCCCACCAGCCGCCCCGCGAGCGGCGGAGGTACCAGGGGATCTCCTCGGTCAGGTTGCCCATCCAGACGATCAGGTACTGCGAGAGCGAGAAATACGCCCAGAGCATGGTGAAGGCCAGCAGCAGGTTGCCGAGGTCGTGGAACCCCTCGGGCGTGGCCACGAGCGACAGCGGCCGGGCCCCCGCGAGCCGCTCCGCGACGATGACCAGCGTCGCCAGGGCCGACAGCGAGAAGCCCACCAGCAGCATGGCGCCGTAGATCGTCGAGTACCACTCGGGCTCGAGCGACATCGCCCAGTCGACCATGGCGAACGTGATGGCCAGGAACCAGAGCACCAGGCCGGGGCCGCTGAGCGTCTGGGTCCAGCGGGTGGGATACGACTCGGGGACCTCGTCCTGCCGCCGCGAGCCCAGGCGGATCAGCAGGGCCAGGCCGATCCAGACGGCGAAGTAGATCGCCGCCCGGATCAGGAACCAGGTGACGTTCAGGTAAGGGGCCTTGTGCTGCAGCGCCGCGCTCGTGCCGACCTCCGCGGCGTCGGCCCAGGGGTAGAGCGAGTGCATGCCCAGGACGATCGGGAGGAACAGCAGGGCCATCAGGGGGAGCGTCAGCGTCGCCGCCTCGGCGAGCCGGCGGATCACGAACCCCCAGACGCCGCCGACGAGCTGGTGGAGCATCACCGCCCCCAGCGCGCCCAGCGCGATCCCCAGCCAGAACAGGAAGGCCACCAGGTACGCCGGGAAGAACCACCGCGGGGCGATGACGGCAGCCAAGGCACAGAGGACCGCCCCGGCGCCGCCGGCGATCAGCGCGGGCCGCTGGACCCGCTCCAGCCAGGCGAGCGTCGCGGGGTCCTGGATGCTGAGGTCGGCGGTACTCATCGCTCCTTCCCCTCCAGTTTGGCCAGCGCGTCGGCGGGGACGTCCTCGAGCCGGGCGTTCTGGCTGAGCTGCAGCGCCCGGAGGTAGGCCACGATCGCCCAGCGGTCGTCGACCGGGACGCGCGAGGCGTACGAGTACATCGCGCCGTAGCCGTTGGTGATGACGTGGTAGAAGTGGCCGGCGGGCGCGTCGCGGAGGCGATCGATGTGGAACGAGGGGGGCGGCGAGAAGCCGCGCTTGACGATCATGCCCTGGCCGTCGCCCAGGCGGCCGTGGCAGGGGGAGCAGAAGATGTGAAACCGCTCCTGCCCGCGGACCAGGAACGCGCGATCGACCTTCCTCGGCGCCTCGCCCGGTTTCCCGGCCTCCTCCGGGTCCTCGGGCGGCGCCGGGATGTGATCGATCAGCATCTCGCCCGATCGGCCCTCGTAATACGCCCGGTCGACCCGGAGCTGGCCTCGGGCGACCGTGCCGGCGACCAGGGGCCTCGAGGACTGGCCGTCCGCGAAGAAGCCACTCTCCTGGTACGGCCGCTGGATCTTCGGCTGTTTGACCATGTCCTGTTCGCTGCATCCGACGACAAGCGCCAGGCAGGGCGCCACCCACCACGCCCGGCGTCGCGCCCGGTGGTCGTCGTGGCTCATCTCGGTTTGGCGGTGCCGCTCCACGGAGTTCTCCCAAGGTCGGGCGTGGGTCCCACGCCGGATGATCCGATGCCTTTGCCCCCACGCCTCCGCGAAGGGCGCGGGCGAGGTCGCCTCGTCCGTCCGATCGTCGCGACGCGGATCGGGCCGCTCTTTGACGCTCAATGATCGACTTCGCAGACCTCTTTCGGCTTCAGGCTCGCGAGGAACCGCCCCGTCTCCTCGCGGTCGAACAGCGGGTCGTCCGCCTGGATGCAGAGGAAGAAGTGGTTGCGCGAGGCCATCTCGAAGCTGGGCACGTTGAAGACCGGGTGATAGGGCATCGGCAGGCCGTTGAGGCCCAGCATGCCGAGCACCGCCGAGAACGCGGCGAACAGGACCGTCAGCTCGAACGTGATCGGGATGAACGCCGGCCAGCTCAGCAGCGGCCGGCCGCCGATGTTCAGCGGGTAGTTGATCACCGCCGAGTACCACATCATGACGAACGCGGTCGCGGCGCCGGCGAGCCCGCCGATCAGCACGAGCAGCGCCATCCGGTTGCGCCAGAAGCCGATCGCCTCGGCCAGCCCCTCGACCGGCATCGGCGTGTAGGCGTCCATCCGCCGATACCCCCGCTCGTAGGCCCGCTTCGCCGCCTCGACCAGGTCGTCGGGGTTGGTGAACTCGGCCATCAGGCCGTAGATGGGCGTCTTGATCTTCATCGCTCGGACCTCAACCTCACGAGACGGCCTGGGACGGCTCGCGCGCCTCGGCGCGTTCCCGCGTCTCCGCCACCAGCTCCCGCATCTCGGCGATCGAGATCACCGGCAGGAACCGGATGAACAGGAACATCAGGAAGAAGAACAGCCCGATCGACCCGTAGTAGGTCGCGTAATCCCAGAACGTGCCGTTGTACATATCCCACGCGGCCGGGATGAAATCCCGGTGCAGGCTCGTGATCACGATGACGTAGCGCTCCAGCCACATCCCGATGTTGATGACGATCGAGAGCACGAACAGGAACGGGACGTTCCGCCGCAGCGGCCCGATCCAGAGGAGCTGCACCGCCGTGCAATTGAAGAGGATCAGCATCAAGTAGGTGTGCCCGTACGGCCCGAACATCCGGTTCTTGATCATGAACCACTCGTACTCGCTGCTGCTGTACCAGGCCATGAACGTTTCCATCACGTAGCCGTAGGTCACGATCATGCCGGTCGCCAGGAGCATCTTGGCCATGTTCTCGAGGTGGCGCATGGTGATGAAGTCTTCCAACCCGTACGCCTTGCGCAGCGGGATGGCCAGCGTCATCACCATCGCGAAGCCCGAATAGATCGCCCCGGCGACGAAGTAGGGGGGGAAGATCGTCGAGTGCCAGCCGGGGATGATCCCGCCGGTGAAGTCGAGGCTGACGACGCTATGCACCGAGACGACCAGCGGCGTGGCCAGGCCCGCCAGCAGCAGGTACGCCGTGCGGTAGCGGTGCCAGTGGATCGCCGACCCGCGCCAGCCCATCGCCAGCGCCCCGTAGATGACCCGCGCCAACCGGTTCTGCGCCCGGTCGCGCAGCGTCGCCAGGTCGGGGATCAGGCCGACGTACCAGAACAGCAGCGAGACCGTCGCGTACGTCCCGACGGCGAACACGTCCCAGACCAGCGGGCTCCGCCACTGCGGCCACATCGCCATCGTGTTCGGGTACGGCGCCAGCCAGTAGGCGTACCACGGCCGCCCCAGGTGCAACAGCGGGAACAGCCCGGCGCAG
>JAFANO010000565.1 GCA_019232645.1 Planctomycetaceae bacterium
CCAGTATGTGTGGCTCGCGCAGCAGGAGGCCAACCGCCGCGAGTACCTCCGGAGGATGCGCCGGCAGCAGATCGACAGCACCAGCGGCGAGAAAATCTACAAGCGCCTCCGCGACAACCCACTCCCGGCCGACATCGACAGTGGCGACGCCCTGAACGTCATCCTCGACCAAGTCACCGACCCCCGGATCCACTACTCATCGGCCCTGCGGATGGGCACCGCGGAGGTCCCCGGCGCGGCGATCCAGCAGATCCCCTTCGTCAATGCCTCCGAGGCGGTCTCGTTCAGCATTCACCAGCTGGCGGCGAAGGACGGCTGGCCCTTTGCCCTCAGGGGCGACGCCTTCGCCGACCTGCGCGTGGCCTACCAGCAGGCGGCCGCCCAGGCGCTCGAGGAGGACGAGCTGGGGGAGATCAAGCCCGAGACCCTGGCGAAGCTGCGCAGCCTGGCCTCACGAATCCGCGCCAAGCTCGAGCAATCGCCGCCGGAAGACCTGCGGGACCGTGTCGAGGCCGAGAACTACGTCAAGACGCTGATGGGCATGACCCGGATGCTCGAGCGGCCCGACGTCGAGAAGGTCCTGGGCCAGCTCGAGTCGATCAAGACGACGACGATCGGCAACCTGCTCGGGTTCATGCACCACTACAACCTCCGGTTCGGCCCGGCCAGGACGGCCGACCAGCGCCAGGTGTACGAGCAACTCTACCCGAAGATGGCCTCTCTCAGGGATCGGATCCTGAAGGAATCGGGCATCGACGGCGGCGCGCCCAAGGATGTGCCTCCCCCGACCACATTCTTCCAGAACATGCCGATGGATCAACTGGAAGGCAAGGCCCCCAAGGAACAGGCGCAACCCGCCGGCAAGTGATGCAGCTTCCGCAGGTTGGCGTCTAAATCTGATGATCTGATCCGAGATCTCGAATTTTGGATCGTGTCCCACGCACTCCGGAACGGCTGATCGCCCACGAGTCCTCGGCGCCCGTTAACGACGTTGGCTCATGTACCCAGGGTGGTGGTTGAACACCGCTCTTGTAGGAGACTGTCCCCCACGATCCGCTTCCTGTTATGATACATTTTTTCCTGGAGATCGTGACATTTAAGTGCTAAGGCCGATGGCCGATGGTGACGCGCGTGTGATCCGGCTCCGAGGGGTCCGGGTGCACAACCTGAAGGGGATCGACCTCGACCTGCCGCTCAACCGGCTGGTCGTGTTCACCGGCGTCAGCGGCTCGGGCAAGAGTTCGCTGGCCTTCGACACCCTCTACGCCGAGGGCCAGAGGCGCTACATCGAGACCTTCTCGGCCTACACCCGCCAGTTCCTCGAGACGCTCGACAAGCCCGACGCCGACCGGATCGACGGTATCCCCCCGGCGATCGCGGTCGCCCAGCGCACCTCGAGGCGCTCCAGCCGGAGCACCGTCGGCACCGTCACCGAGATCCACGACTCCCTCGGCTTGCTCTTCGCCAGGGCCGGGCGGGTCGTCTGCCGCGGTTGCGGCCAGGTCGTCGAGCCCGCCAGCCCGACGACCGTCGCGCGGGCCGTTGAGGGACTCCCCGAGCGGACCCGCTACCAGGTCGCCTTCCCGATCGACGTCCGCCCCGAGTCGGACCGCACGACGCTGGCCGCCGCGCTGCTCGAGGACGGCTTCACGCGGGTCCTCGTCGACGGCCAGACGCTCACCCTGGAGCCCGACTCGACCCCGCCGATGCCGTCCAACGGCCTCTTCGACGTGATCGTCGATCGCCTGGTCCGGGGCTCGGAGTCGCCCGAGCGGCGGCTCGACTCGATCGAGACGGCGTTCGCCAAGGGCCTGGGGCGCTGCCGGCTCGTCACCGACGCCGAGGCGCTGACCTTCTACAAGGGCTGGCGGTGCGGCCGGTGCGGGATCGATTACCTCGAGCCCGACCCCCGGCTCTTCCGCTATAACAGCCCGCTGGGGGCGTGCCCGACCTGCGAGGGGTTCGGCCGGGTCGTCGACCTCGACCTCGACCGGATCGTGCCCGACCCCTCGAAGTCGCTCCGCGACGGCGCCATCGCCCCCTGGACGACCCCCGCCTATCGGGGCCTGCTCCACGACCTGCTCGGCCTCGCCCCCAAGCTCGGCCTGCCGACCGACGTCCCGTTCAAGCGGCTGACGCCCGAGCAGCGTCGGCTGGTCGTCGAGGGGGCCCCGGACCACGCGTTCCCGGGGCTCCGGGGGTTCGTCCGCGGGCTCGAGAAGAAGTCGTACAAGATGCACGTGCGGGTCTTCCTGAGCCGGTGGCGAGGCTACACCCCCTGCCCCGCCTGCCGCGGCGCCCGGCTCCGCCCCGAGGCGCTGGCCGTCCGCGTCGGCGGCCTCGATTTCGCGGCCGTCTCGGCGCTGTCGGTCCGCGAGGCGCGCGGCTTCTTGGCGGGGCTCGCCGTCGAGCTGGCGGGCCACCCGGTCGCGCGGCGGATCCTCGAGCAGGCGCGACACCGCCTCGACTACCTCGACCGGATCGGCCTCGACTACCTGGCGCTCGACCGTCCGGCGCGGACCCTCTCCGCGGGCGAGGCGCGGCGGGTCGCGCTGACGACCGCGCTGGGCTCGGGGCTGGTCAACACCCTCTACGTCCTCGACGAGCCCTCGATCGGCCTGCACCCGCACGACGTCGGCCGGCTGATCGGGGTCCTCGGCGGCCTCCGCGACGCGGGCAACACGCTGGTCGTCGTCGAGCACGACCAGGCGATCATCCGCGCCGCCGACCTGGTCGTGGAGATCGGCCCGGGGGCGGGCGAGGCGGGCGGCC
>JAFANO010000611.1 GCA_019232645.1 Planctomycetaceae bacterium
CTGGCCGTCCTCGCGGAGCAGGCGGTAGGTCATCTCGAACGGCTCGCGGCGCTCGAAGGCCTCGCGCCAGCGGGCCAGGCAGGCCGGGCGGTCGTCGGGGTGGACCCCCTCGACCCAGCCCTCGCCCAGGTCGCGGTCCCTGCCCCGGCCGCGGAAGTCGCTCCAGGCCTGGTTGACGTAGTCGCAGAGGCCGAGGACGTTGGTCCGCCAGACCATCACGGGAAGCTTCTCGGCGATGCTTCGGAACTGCGCCTCGGACGCGGCCAGGCGGGCCTCGAGCTGCTTGCGCTCGGTGATGTCGCGGAAGACCTCGACAACGCCCGTGATCCGGCCATCGGTGCGGATCGGCGACGCGGTGTACGCGACGAAGAACGACGAACCATCCTTGCGGTAGAACACATCATCGCCGCGGACGGTCTCGCCCGTGTGCAGCACCCCCTGCTTCGGGCACTGCTCGACGGGAAAGCGGGTGCCGTCCGGCCGCTGGTAATGGACAGCCTCGTGGAGGTTCTTGCCGATCAACTCGGCCTCGTCCCAGCCGAACATCCGCAGCGCGGCCGGATTGGCGAAGGTGACGCGGCCCTCGCAGTCGATCGTGCAGAGGCCCTCGCCCAGCGTCTCGGTGATCGCCCGCGCGAAGTCGCTCTGGCGTCGGAGCAGCTCCTCGGCCCGCTTGCGGGGGGTGACGTCCTGGACGACCGCGATGGCGCCAACAATCGTGCCCGCGGCGTCGGTCAGCGGGACGGCGTTGACGGCGACGGTCCGGGTCTCCCCTCGGACCTTCCAGACCAGTTCCTCCTGGGTCACCGTCTCGCCGCGGAGCGCACGGGCCAGGGGCAGCTCCTCGCGGGGGAGGGGGGATCCGTCGGCCCGGAAGACGGGATCATCCGGCCCGAGGTCGTCGAGGGTGACCGGCCCGCCCCCCCCCAACTCGGAGGGCCTCTGGAGCCACTCGGACTTCACATCGACGGCGATGACCGACCCACCGGCATCGATCATCCTGACGGCGACGGGCAGGCTGCCCAGGATGGTCCGCAGCTTGGCCTTCTCCAGGTCGGCGGCGGCCCAGGCCTCCTCGGCAGCGACCTGCCCCTTCCTCGACTCGGCCAGCGCCGACTGCGCTTCCTCCCGGCTGTCCTCCTGGAACTGGCGGACCGACTCGGCGGTCGCCTCATTCAGCACGTCGTTGATCGCCTCCTCGACCTCCTCGAGCCGGGACAGGTCCCAGCCGTGCTGGCGAGCGTACTCGAAGGTGGCGCGGCCCAGCGCGATCCGCAGCTGCCCGAATTCATTGACGATCTCGGCGATGTCGTACCCCTGTCGCCAGCGGACCCAGCCGTGCTTCTTGCCCTCGGAGACGGCGTCCGAGGGCTGGCCGCGGAGCCGCTCCGTCAGCCGGTCGAGCAGCTCGGGGACGTGGTCGACGAACTCCGCGTACGAGAGCCACTCCGCCTCGGGGACATCCCCTCTGCGGGTCACGGCCGCCCTCCAGACGGCGAGGATGGCTTCGGCGCGTTCGTCGAGGTGGTCCGCCAGCAGGGCGGGTTCACTCATGTGCCTCTCCGCAAGAGCGACGCCAAAGTAGCCTGGCCAGGGACGCCCGGGGTCCGAATTCTCTGTCCGTGCAATCGATCATCGAACCCGTAAGCAAGGGCCTGGAACGAATATCATCTTTACAACTCGACTTGCATGCAGCCTCTCTCAGAAGGTCGGTGCGAAACTCGGTTGTATGATATATTTCGTTGGGGCCTATGGCATGGGCAACCTTAGTTTAGTATCGAGCATCGCATCTGGAACTGTCAAGCCGGGGCACGAGTCATTCATCGATTTGATTGCCGAGCCGAGGGGCCCCGGGCGCCTCCCGGAGTTCGCGGGCCGAGTCCGTTGATTTCGGCGGCGATCGCACGGGCGCACGACCGCAAGGCGACGGGGATTCTCGTTGGACCCCGCTGCGCCGGGTGGATACGATGAGTCCTTGCTCGAGACCCACCTGTTCCGGACCGCACCGACGGCCCCGCCTCCGCCCCCAGCAGCCGAGACCCCAGAGGAACCCATCAGATGCAGTTCGCTCGTACCCGACGGGCCGTGCCCGCGACGCTTTTGCTCGTGCTGGGCTTGCCCCTCGCGACGCGCGGGGCGCCGCTCAAGGTGCCCGAGGGATTCGAGGCGCGCCTGGTCGCGACCGTCCCCGCCGTGCTCTTCCCCTGCCAGGTCGCCACGGCCCCCGACGGCGCGCTCTTCGTCGCCGAGGACCCGATGGACCAGGTCGGCCCCTACGAGGCGTCCGACGGCCGGATCCTCCTGTTCCGCGAGGGCAAGGAGCCGGTCGTCTTCGCCGAGGGCTTCCGCGCCATCTTCGGCATGGCCTGGCGCGACGGGGCGCTCTACGTCTCGCACATGCCCTTCCTCTCGGTGATCCGCGACACCGACGGCGACGGCAAGGCCGACGCTCGCGAGGACCACTTCAAGGACCTCGGGCCCACCGACAACCGTGGCCTGAACGACCACATCGTCTCGGGCCTCCAGTTCGGCATGGACGGCTATCTCTACATCTCGGTCGGCGACAAGGGGATCCCCAAGGCGACCGGCCCCGATGGCCGGACCGTCCAGCTCATCGGCGGCGGCATCGTCCGATGCCGGCCCGACGGCACCGACATCGAGGTCGTCTCCTCGGGCACGCGCAACCATCTCGAGCCGAACCTCGACGACCGCGAGAATATCTTCACCTATGACAACACCGACGACGGCCTCGGCTGGTGGACCCGGGTCACCCACCACATCGAGACCGGCTACTACGGCTATCCCTACGACTACCACGACCATCCCGATCGGATGCTCCCCCGCATGGCCGAATACGGCGGCGGCTCGCCGTGCGGCGCCGTCTTCTACAAGGAAGACGTCTGGCCCGAGAAGTATCGGGGCATCGGCCTCTGGGCCGAGTGGGGCAAGGGCAAGGTCCAGGCGTTCCGGTTCGCCCCCGAGGGCTCGACGTTCAAGGTCGGCGAGACGTTCGACTTCGCCGTCCCCGACGGGATC
>JAFANO010000648.1 GCA_019232645.1 Planctomycetaceae bacterium
ATGAGCAAGCCCATCTACAGGCTGGTGGACCACCTGCCGGAGAACAACCTGACGGTCAAGATGCTCAGGGCCCTCGACTTCGTCGCCCCGGGCCAGTGGAGGAACCTCGTCGGGTTCGAGCACACGATCCGGGCCCTGACCGGCGAGAGCGACCAGGCGATGGTCCAGAAGATCGGCGAGCGTGCCATCGCCCTGTACAACGACAAGAGGCAGGGCTATCAGCGCGCCGTCTGGCTCTACCAGACCGTCGAGTCGATGAGCAACGTCCTCGGCTTCACGGCCATGATGAACAAGATCGGCGAGAAGATCAGCCTCCTGCACTTCATCAACCGCATCACGCCCAAGTCCGATCGGGCGCAGGGCATCGACTTCAGCGTCAAGCTGATCACCGAGCTGCTGGCCTACACCGCGATCAACGGCATCCCCGGCGACAGCATCGGCGACTTCGTCAAGGGCCTGACCAACTACAAGGATGAGGCCCTGATGCGCATGGTCGCCCTGATGTGCGTCGACGGCATCGTGCCCCTCGGCCCCGGTTACATCGACAAGGCGCTCTCCTTCCTGCAGCAGGGCGGGACCACCGCGCTGGAGGAGAACGAATCGTTCCAGCGCGTGAAGTCGGCGATCCCCGGCGGTAGCACGGCCGAGCAGCTCGACCTGATCCAGCGGAGCGTCGGCTCGGTGGCGGACTGGATGAACTCGTTCACCAGGCAGCACGACCTGAACGCCCAGAAGATCCTGAGCAATCTCAGGCGCTTCATCGAGATCAGCGACGACCGTCTGGACTTCGTGGCGGCTTTCATCGATGTGACGACCGACTATTACGAGCACACCGGCATCCAATCCGTGGCGCGGAGCCTGATCGAGCGGGCCGTGAACGAGATCTGAACGGGAATTCGGGGGCGCGATACGAGCCTCGGGCCTCCCGACTCGATCCGGATGGGATGGCCGCGAGGTCTGGTATCGCGCTTCGAACGCACCGGGGACCTTGGCGATCGCCGACTGCCCTCGATCAGAAATTTGCGACTTCTTCGATGTAAACGGCACGACGAGAATACAAGAATACAAGAATCGGCAGAGGATTATTGCTTGACCGGCCGAGCTGCCCAGATAGAATGAGAGAAGATGACCTGTACATGATAGGCGAGCCCGATCTGGTTACGAAGGCTCCACTGTGCGAAACCCTCGCATGGATGGAATGCTTTCCGTTTCAAGGAGGCGCAGCCATGAGTCCGCAAGCCGAGGAGTCGAATGAGGCGTTCCTGACGCGCATCAACGCCGGGCTGCAAAGTAAGGGCAGCCCAGAAGTCGTTCAGCAATACGAAAAGGGCGTGTACTTGAATAAGCCCTTCGGGCGCGTTGAGCACGCGCACGAGGTCGCACATGTGCTGGGAGAGGGACAGGGATCTGCTCGTGTTGAGCGGGACAAGGACCGCAAGCAAAACGATCAATTTTGGGTCAGGCTCCTCAAGTTTAACGAAATTACTGATGATATGATCCACAACGCCACGAGCGTGATGCTCCAGATGCGCCAGCTTGAGCGCGATCAGCATCAGGAGCCCGCGCCGGCTGAACCACTGTCCGGAGACGCGTCCGTCCCAACACCCACAAAAGAGCTCGTCAGCAAGGCCGCGTTCAAGGAGGTCGAGCTCCAGGAAAAAAGCGCCCAGTTGCCGGGCTACGCGTATGCTGGCGGCCAGCAGGTGAATACGATATTCGAGGTCGGTGACGGAGGCGATGCCAAGACCGTGGTCATCAAGGGCGTTCGCAGCCAGCGCGATGCCATGATGGAAGTCCATACCCAGGGACAAGTGGCGATCCATGTGGATGCGGCCGATGCCATGGGAGGCGTGCGTGACTCCACCAGGTACCTGACCACGCGCAATGACCAGGATCTATCCCAGCCGGGCGGGCCGCTCGTCGTCGAGTTCACCAAGGAGGAGCTTGCCAAGGTCGCTTCGATCAGCAGTATGGATGCCGGGCAATTCGGTAAACGAACGATCATCACCTCTAATGATGGCCGTTCGCTCAATGTCACGGCAGCAGACGTTCAGATCGCATTGAAAACTGGTCATGACAAAATCACCGAACCCGTAACCGCTTCGGTGGAAGGCTTGTCCACGTTGCGTGCGGACCGTGTTGGATAGTCACCGCCACGGGTGGCGAACAACGTCAGTCGATGGATCGGCGGGGTGGCCGAAATCCAGGATCAGCACTGCCCGGGGGAACTTGACTCGGCGGAAAGACTTCGGTCGCTGCAGGGGTTGTTGTGACATTGTTGTGGCGAAGATTCCCGACCTCGCCACCGCATCGACCAATAGTCTCCACGACCCGGACAGAGCTTCGTGAGTCGGATATCTTCGGTCGGCGGCCCCATCGGGGTCGGGAGAGCTGCACCGAACAAGCGTCTCTCGAAGATAGAGGATCACCCGTTATTTTACCTTAATCAGTTCATCCTTGATCTGGGCGACTTCGGGTTCCTGGACGAGAGTTCGGTCTTCTCCGAGAAGGATCCTATCCCTGAGACGACCCTTTCCTCAGAGGGGAAGGGTCCCTGGGCCAGCACCACGAGGCGAGCGGCACGTGCCGGTCGCTTCCGGCCAGTGCCAGGGCGAGTACGTTCAGGGCGATGGCCACGGA
>JAFANO010000727.1 GCA_019232645.1 Planctomycetaceae bacterium
CCGACAGTTGCTACTCTCCCCCGAAGTGAACCTCTCCGTCGAACCTGCTCACCTCGTCTCGTCGCCCCGGGACATCGTGTCCCGAGGCCTCATCCCCTGCCCATGGTCAATTGCTGACGACCCCATGCAACTCACGCCTTTTCCCGAAATCGAGAAGTCCGATCTGGAAGCCGCCCGCCAGTTCCTCACCTCCGTCCGCGACGAGGTGCGGAAGGCGCGGTCCCCTCGGATCCTCCAAGAGTCCAAGGGCGTGGTCACCTTGCGGCACGGAATCGCCCGCGCGCGGCGGCGTTCCGGCCCCAAGGCCCAGAGCTAACCATCCACCTCCACGACGATGCCGGCCGAGGGTCGGAGGCATCGTCCCGATCGCCCAGCATCACCGCTCGGGCCCTCACCGCCGCTCGCGACTCGGCCAGCAGCATGACCAGTGGGGGGTCCTCGGGGGTCGACGTCGGATGTCTGACAGGCAGTGATGTCGTTTTCCCGTCATCACTCCCTCGGGTCTACGCCGTCATCCTGCGATCACATCGCTTCGGATTTCCGCCGTCCGGCCCCATCGAGGGATCCCGGTTCGCTTCCAGATTTATTGATTCGATTGTTTTTCATCGTATGTTCATCTCCGAGCGCCCCCCGCCGCGAGCCCCGCGATGTCGTCACCGCAGGAAATCGGCATCGGCCTTGCAGGCCTCTGAAACTTGTGTTGGACTGGAGTGAGGTCAGGGCATGCACGGTCTCGAGTGCCTTTCTCGAAGGCTGTCGACGGCGTGTTCAGGAAGTGTGCGAGGCCGCCGCGTCCGTGGTGCCTGCCGCCTTGAGGGTCACCATGTCACCCACGCTCTCCGTGGTCGAGCGATACCCCGTCCGCGACGGGGCCCCGACGTCCCAGCCCTCGGTCAATGACCTGGCGATCCGGGTCGGCACCGTCAACGGCTCGGGCAGCCAGTCGGCGAACCTGGTCCTGCTCCGCGCGCTGCACGGCATGGGCATCCCGTGCAGCGGCAAGAACGTCTTCCCGTCGAACATCGAGGGGCTGCCGACCTGGTTCCACATCCGGGCCAGCGCCAAGGGCTACGTCGGCCACCGGCTCGACACGCCGATCCTGGTCTGCATGAACGCGCAGACGGCCGCCGACGACGTCCGCCAGCTCAAGCCGGGGTCGATCGTCATCGCCCGCGACGACATCGACCTCGACGACGTCCGCGGCGACGTCCGGCTCTTCCGGGTGCCGTTCCAGAAGCTGGCGGAGCGGGCCTTTCCGCCCGACCCCAAGGACAAGGGCTACCGTGACAAGCTCCGCAAGGTGATCAACATGGTCTACGTCGGCGTGGTCGCGCACGTCGTCGGGATCGAGATGGAGGCGGTCGAGGCGGGCATCCGCCGCGAGTTCCCGGGTCGCAAGGCGAAGGCCGCCGAGATCAACATCGCCACCGCCAGGATGGGCCACGACTGGGCCCGGCAGCACCTGCCGGGGCCGGGCGAGCTCCCCTGGCGCCTCGAGCGGATCGACGGCCCGCACGACGAGATCCTGATCGAGGGGAACAAGGCCGCGGCCCTGGGCGCCGCCTTCGGCGGGATGAGCGTCCTGACCTGGTACCCGATCACCCCCTCCAGCAGCCTGGCCGAGTACGCCGAGGAGTTCCTCAAGAAGCATCGGACCGGCCCCGACGGCAGGCGGACCTTCGCCGTGGTCCAGGCCGAGGACGAGCTGGCGGCCGTCGGCATGGCCGTCGGCGCCGGCTGGGCCGGGGCGCGCGCCCTGACGGCCACCTCGGGCCCCGGCATCGCGCTGATGACCGAGTTCGTCGGCCTGGCCTACTTCGCCGAGATCCCCCTGGTCATCGTCGACGTGCAGCGGATGGGGCCAAGCACCGGCCTGCCCACCCGGACCAGCCAGGGCGACATCCTCAAGCTCCACCTGCTCGGCCACGGCGACTGCCGGCACATCGTCCTGATCCCCGGGTCGGTCGGCGAGTGCTACGCGATGACGATCGAGGCGCTCGACCTGGCGCAGCGGTTCCAGACCCCGGTCTTCCTCGCCACCGACCTCGACCTGGGCATGAACCTCTGGCTGACCAAGCCGTTCGCCTACCCCGACAAGCCGCTCCACCGCGGCAAGCTGCTCGACGCCGAGGACCTCGAGCGGCTCGGCCGCTTCGAACGGTATAAGGACGTCGACGGCGACGGCATCTGCTACCGGACGATCCCCGGCACCGAGCACCCGCTGGCCGCCTACTTCACCCGGGGCACCGGCCACAACGAGAAGTCGGGCTACAGCGAGCGCCCCGAGGACTGGAAGAAGAACCTCGACCGCCTGGCCCTGAAGCTCGAGACGGCGCGGGGCGTGCTGCCCAAGCCCGTTTTCGAGGGGGCCGTCGGCGCCCGGGTCGGGCTGATCGCCTACGGCTCGACGCACGCGGCGGTCACCGAGGCCCGCGACCTGCTCCAGGAGCAGGGGATCGCCACCGAGTACTGCCGCCTCCGTGCCTTGCCCGTCCCCGATGCGGTCGCCAGCTTCGTCGAGCGCCACGAGCGGGTCTACGTCGTCGAGCAGAACCGCGACGGCCAGGTCGCTGCGCTGCTGCGATCGAGGCTCCGGGGCTCGCTCGCCGACCGTCTGTCCTCGGTCCTCCATTACAATGGCACCCCGATCGGCGCCGAGAACATCATCCGGCCCATCCTCGGCTGGGAGAAGAACCCCACCGGCCCCGGCTGGCCCGCCGGCAGCGACGATCCCGACGCACCCAAGAGTCCGCGAGCCCCCGAGAGCTCGCCCGAGTGATACGGGTCCCAGGAATTTTGTGCACCGGCCTCCTGATTGGAAATTTGAAATTTGAAATCTCAAATGTGAGATCCGGACAAAGGGCACAAAATACCCGGGATGCGTATGAGTCGGCGGATCGCCCTCGAGCCGCCCCCCAACCGAGCCGGGCGGTCCGGGGGCTGAGCGAACAACAGGATCCAGCCCCTCCCCTTCTCTCCCGGAGGCGACCGACACATGGCCAGCGAAGCGACGATCCTCATCAAGACTGACGGCCGATCCTTCACCTTGCCGGCCCTGGCCTTCCAGGGCCACCACTCGACGCTCTGCAAGGGGTGCGGCCACAACAGCATCACGAGCTACCTGATCGACGCCTGCAAGTCGGTCGGGGTGAACCCCTACACGACCGTCAAGTTCAGCGGGATCGGCTGCTCGAGCAAGACGCCCGCGTATTTCCTCCAGTACAGCCACGGCTTCAACGCGCTGCACGGCCGGATGCCGTCGGTGGCGACCGGGGCCGTCCTGGCCAACCACCGGCTGCTGGGCATCGGCATCAGCGGCGACGGCGACACGGCCAACATCGGCATGGGCCAGTTCAAGCACGCCTGTCGGCGCAACCTGCCGCTGGTGTATCTCATCGAGAATAACGGCTGCTACGGATTGACGAAGGGGCAATTCTCCGCGACCGCCGACCTGCACGCGCACCTCCGCCGCGAGTCGGGCGAGGAGAACGTGGTCCCGCCGTTCGACCTCTGCCTCGAGGCGGTGGGCGCCGGGGCGACGTTCGTGGCGCGGTCGTTCGCCGGCGACAAGAAGCAGCTCGTCCCGCTGCTCAAGGCGGCGCTGCGGCACCGGGGCCTGGCGGTGCTGGACATCATCAGCCCGTGCGTCACGTTCAATGACTTCGCCGG
>JAFANO010000023.1 GCA_019232645.1 Planctomycetaceae bacterium
CATCGGCCAGGTAGGCATCGCGCGGCTCCTCGATCTGGGCATACTTCATGGGCCCCCTCCGGCTCGTGGTGGCCAAGCTGTCCTCACGGATCCGGTTGGCGTCCGCATCGAGGCGCGGCACAAGCTGATCCGCCCGTCCGACCAGATCGCGTGGAGCAGCACCTGGGAGTGCGTCAGCCCGCGTTCCTTGAGCGTCGGCAGCCGTCGGGCGATCACGGCACGGTCGCGCTGGCCGGCGACCTGCTTCATCGGGATCAGGCCGATGCCGAGCTTGTGGCGGGCGTCGAGCGCCCTGTTCGCCGCGGAGTTTCTGTTGAGACAGAGGGCGTTCTGGACCTCGCCGAGGAAGTCCCCCTCGGCGGCGGCCTGGAGTCATCGGCGTGGCGGGCATCGGAGCACGAGAAGCCGACGAAGCGCGCCTTGCCCGACCTCTTGAGCGCCTCGACCGCCGCCTTCCACTCCCGGCCCTTGGGCCATTCCAGCGACTCATCGCCGTGGTAGGGGCCGATCCCGCGACTCAGGAGCATCTCCACGAAGTCGGCCTGGTGCTCGCCGAGTGCCAAGCGAGCTGCGCGATCAATTCGCGGGGCGTGCACGGTTGGTCCATGGTGACGAGGAAGATCTCCTTGCGGACCTGGGACAGCGCCGGCATCCACCTTGGGGATGGCGGGTGCCGATCGGTGGCGGTCGGCCGGGTCGATGCAGCGTTCCCCGAAGGCGTCAGCGAAGCGAGGCAGACGGTCCCGGCCGGGGCCCATCCATGTCCCCAGCGTCAGGATCGTCACGTCCACGTCCGTCTTGCCGAGGAGACGCCGGGGCATCGTCGGCTCCGTCGCCGAGACGGGAGCGGCATGGCCCTCCGAGGCCATTCTCAAGGCCGCGCCGGTCGATGCCGCTCGGGTCATCGAAGAGGGTCAGGCGGCTCACGAGCAGACGGCGAGCGACTGCTCGTCCTGTGCCCGCCGCGCGAGCGGCAAGATCTCCTCGCGGTAGACGGGGACGTGACCCGGGGCCTCGATGCCCAGGCGGACCTGGTTGCGGTCGATCTTGACGATCGTGATCACGATATTGCTGTCGATGACGATCTTCTCATTGAGCTTGCGACTCAGGACCAGCATGGTAACCTCCGTGATGGTTCAAGAGATCGTTCGTGCGAACTCCGTCGCAACCCGAGTCGCCGGTGAGTCCGGATTCCGCTCGCGTCGCGAACGAGGTTAAAGTAGAGCACGGAGTGTGCCGAGGGCAACTCACCAGCCCCATGAAGTAATCGTAAATCGAAGGACAAAGCGGGCAAAAAAATATTCAAGTTGCGAGGTCGCGCCGCCGACCTTTGAATTTTTGTCCAGTCATGGCGCGATCGCTTCTCAAAATTACGAACCGGAACATACAAAATGGGAACGGAGCCTTTCGTCCCCGTGCCCGGGATGGCTAAGATGTCGCCCAGACGATAGGATTTGCATCATTCGGCCCGATCGGGGCGCGGGGGTTGCGCAACGTTCTGGAAGGATGTTCGGGAGGCGAGACGTGCGGGTGGGGATCGGTCACGACACGCATCGGCTGGCCGAGGGACGGCCGCTGATCCTGGGGGGGGTCGTGATCGACCACCCGCGCGGGCTGGTCGGCCACTCCGACGCCGATGTCGTGTTCCACGCGGTGGCCGATGCCCTGCTCGGGGCGGCCGCCCTGGGCGACATCGGCGAGCACTACCCCGACGACGACCCCCACTGGGAGGGGCTCGACGGCTCCCGGCTGCTGGCGGAGGTGGTCGCCCTGATCGGAGGGGCCGGTTGGCGGCCGCTCAACCTCGACGTGATCGTCCACGCCCAGGAGCCCAAGATCACCCCGCACAAGACGGCCATCCGTGTCAACCTTGCCCGTATCTTGGGCCTCGAGCCGACCGCCGTCAACGTCAAGGCCAAGACCGGCGAGCGGGTCGGGCCGATCGGCCGCGGCGAGGCGATCTCCTGCGAGGCCGTCGTCTTGGTCGTGCACGGCTGACGCGGGACGGGGCCGCCTCGTCGCCGACGCGACCGGCGCGTCGCGCACCCGGGCCCGCCCGGCCGGACGCGTCGCACTGACCCTCTGAGTTGAAGGACCCATGCCACTCCACGTCTATAACACGCTGACCCAGGCCAAGGAGCCGTTCCAGACGGTCGTGCCCGGCAAGGTGGGCATGTACGTCTGCGGGCCGACCGTCTACGCGCCGAGCCACATCGGCCACATGGTTGGGCCGGTCATCTTCGACGCGATCAAGCGATACTTAGTCTATCTCGGGTACGAGGTCACCTGGGTCGTCAACATCACCGACGTCGACGACAAGCTGATCGTCCAGGCGCGGCAGGACGGGACGACGGTCAAGGACCTGGCCCAGCGGGTCACGGCCGACTACCTCGAGTGCCTGGGCGCGCTGGGGGTCGACGGCATCGACCACATGCCCCGCGCCACCGAGCACATCGCCGACATCCTCGAGATCACGCAGGGGCTGATCGACAAGGGGTTCGCCTACGCGTCGTCGGGCGACGTCTACTTCGACGTGTCCAAGGCGCCCGCGTACGGCAAGCTCAGCCACCGCGACCCCGAGGGGCTGCTGGCCGGCGCCCGGATCGAGCCGTCGGCGCGGAAGCGGTACCCGGGCGACTTCGCGCTCTGGAAGGCTTCGAAGCCGGGCGAGCCCGCGTGGGAGAGCCCCTGGGGCCCGGGCCGCCCCGGCTGGCACATCGAGTGCTCCGCCATGAGCATGAAGCTCCTCGGCCCGCACTTCGACATCCATGGCGGCGGCCTCGACCTCGTCTTCCCCCACCACGAGAACGAGATCGCCCAGTCGGAGTCGTTCTCCGGCCAGACGTTCGCCACCTACTGGCTGCACAACGGGCTGCTGACCAAGGGGGGCCGGAAGATCTCCAAGTCCGACCCGGACACGATCGTCCTGATGCGCGACCTGCTCCAGGCGCACGCCCCCGACACGATCCGGGCCCTGCTCCTGACCAGCCACTACCGCCGGCCGATCGACTACGGCACGTCGCGCCTCGAGGAGCTGGCGCGTGGCCTCCAGGCCTTTACCAGGGCCTTCGAGCGGTTCGAGCGGATCACCGGCGCGAGCTTCTACGGGCTGGACGCGCCCGCCCGGCGGGGCGACTTCGACGCCGGCGCGTCCCCGCTGCTCGAGGAGATCGCCGAGCACCGCCACCGCTTCCTCGGCGCGATGGACGACGACTTCAACACCGGCGGCGCCCTCGGCGAACTGTACGACATCGTCCACGCCCTGAACCGCTTCGCCCACGGCCTGACGGCCGAATCGTCCGCCCTGATCGATGAATACCGCGCCGGCATGACCGTCCTGAGGGAGCTGACCCGGATCCTCGGCCTCTTCCGCCAGCCCGTCGCCCGGGCCGAGTTGCCGAAGGACCGGCTGGCCGCGCCGCTGCTCGACCTGCTGGTGCAGCTCCGCGCGCACGTCCGCAAGGAGAAGAACTACAAGCTGGCCGACGAGATCCGCCACAAGCTGGCGGGCCTGGGCGTCATCCTCGAGGACACGCCCGGCGGCACCACCTGGCGGATCGAGGGAGAGTGAATTTCACCACGAGAGGAGCACTGATACGGGATCCAGGAATTTCGTGTGCGGTCTACTGATTGGAAATAAGAAATCTCAAAATTTGAAATTTGAAATCTCAAATTTGAGATCCGGACAGAGCGCACACAATATTCGGAATGCGTATGAGACCACAAAGATAGAGGAGAGAGTGAACAGAGAATTCGAAATCCGAAATCACGAAATTGAAATTCGATCTCTTTTCCCCGATCTCCCCTTCTTCTCCCAGTGATCTCCGTGGGCTCTGTGGTGAAAAAATTGCTCCCTCTCCAGCGTGATCTCTGCTCTTGTCCAAGGAGGGCGATTCTTCGATGGCGACGACCGCGCGCGACCCCCGGGCCGGAGAGACGGGGCGCCCGCCCTCGGGGCGGGTGGTCGGGATTGATCCCGGGCTGAACGTGACCGGCTACGCGGTCGTCGAGCCCTCGGCGCGCGGGCCATACGTGGTCGAGGCGGGGGTGATCCGGCCCGGGGACGGGAAGGTGTCGATGGGACGCCGGCTCGCGGTGATCCACCAGGGAGTCGTCGAGGTCCTCGACGCGTTCCCCCCCTCGGCGCTGGCGCTGGAGCAGGTACACAGCCACGTCAAGCACCCCAGGACCGCGATCCTGATGGCGCATGCGCGCGGGGTGATCGTCCTGGCCGCCGCGCAGCGGGGCGTCCCGGTCGTCGGCTACGCGGCCGCCCGGATCAAGAAGGCGCTGACCGGCAGCGGCCGGGCGCCCAAGCCGCAGATCCAGCACGCCATCCAGGCCGAGCTGGGCCTCGACCGACTGCCCGAGCCGCACGATGTCGCCGACGCCTGCGCCGTCGCCCTCTGTCACTTCCACATCGAGCGCAACCGCCTCGGGCCGATCGGGCGCTGAGGTCGTGTTCCCGGCCGTCCGCTTGACCCGGGGGGTGCGGTCCCCTTACGATGGACAGGCGTCAACAAATCGTATCAAGCATTTCCCTCGGATCTCCGCATCCGAGACCCGGAAGTCGGCCCTTCGAGACCGACGCGGAGCCTTGTGATCGAGAAGCATACCGTGATCATCACGCTGAACGGCGAGCGGCGCGAGGTCCCCGAGCCGATGACAGTGGCTAAGTTGTTGCGACATCTCGGGGTCAAATCGGAGCAGGTGGCTGTCGAGGTCAACCGCGACCTGGTGACGCGGAGCCGGCACGATCAGACGCCGATCGCGGCGGATGACGTCCTGGAGGTCGTCACCTTGGTCGGCGGCGGCGCCCCGGCGACGCTCGAGGCCGAGGCGCTGACCCTCGGCACCCACACCTTCCGGAGCCGGCTCCTGGTCGGGACCGGCAAGTACGCGTCGCTGGAGCTGATGCGCGACTGCCTCGAGGCCAGCGGGGCCGAGATCGTCACCGTCGCCGTCCGCCGCGAGCGGCTGTTCGACCGCCAGGGGCGGAGCATCCTCGACTACCTCGACCCGCAACGCTACACGATCCTACCGAACACCGCCGGCTGCTTCACCGTCGAGGACGCGCTGAGGGTCGCCCGGCTGGGCCGCGAGCTGCTCTCGGGGTTGGGCAACCCGGGGGCCGACTGGGTGAAGCTCGAGGTCCTGGCCGACCCCCGGACGCTCCTGCCCGACCCCGTGGCCACCCTGGAGGCGACGCAAGTCCTGGTGGACGAAGCGTTCCAGGTGCTCTGCTACGCGAGCGACGACCCGGTCATGGCCCGCCGGCTCAAGGCGGCCGGGGCGACCAGCGTCATGCCCGCGGGCAGCCCGATCGGCAGCGGCCAGGGGGTCCTGAACCCGAACAATATCCGGATCATCCTGGAAGACCTCAAGGGGGATGACCCGAACTACCCGGTCATCGTCGACGCCGGCGTCGGCACGGCCAGCGACGTGACGCTGGCGATGGAGCTGGGCTGCGACGGCGTCCTGCTCAACACCGGGATCGCCGGGGCCAAGGACCCGCTCCGCATGGCGCACGCGATGCGCCTGGCGATCGAGGCCGGGCGGCTCGCCGCCGGTGCCGGACGGATCCCCAAGAAACTCTACGCGACGGCATCGAGCCCCACCGAAGGGGTCATCATCAACCGCTGAGCGTCCTTGGGAAAGGGGCGAAGTGCGATGAGCGCAGGCAGCAAAACGTCGGCCGATCCCGCCAGGTGCCCGCTCGTCATCGACGACGACATCATTTACCTGGGTCACATCGTCCACGTCGAGCTCCAGTACGAGGACTTGAAGAAGGCCAGCCTCAACTTCCCGCCCTCCGTCCGGATCACGTTCGTGGGCGGCTATTCCGTCGAATTCAGCGGCGACCGCGCCGATCGCCTCCGGAACTGGTTCAAGAATCAGGGCGACGCGGTCGTTTTGTAGTGCAGATCCGATGGCGACCGAGGCCTTACGGTGCCCGGCCGGCTCGAAATCCTCGAGCATGGAAGGCTCCGGATGTGGTATGTGACCGGGACGGTCTCGACGCCGAGATTCGGCATTCCCGATCCTCGGGCCCGGCGTATGATGTCCTTCGGGACGCATGTGACGACGCGTCTTCCCCCGAAACGGACCCGGGGTGGGGGTGTCTCGCGTCAACTCGAGTGAGCGATCGGCGCTTCAAGGATGGTCGGATGTCGAAGCTCGATCCCGTCACGGTCCTTGGTCCCGACGGCGCCATCGCCCGCCGCCTGCCGAGCTACGAGGCCCGGCCCCAACAGCTCAAGATGGCCAAGGCGGTCGC
>JAFANO010000155.1 GCA_019232645.1 Planctomycetaceae bacterium
CGGTGGCCGTGCTGGTCATCGTCGTGGTCTTCCGCAACGAGATCCGCGACGTGTTGGTCCAGACCAGCCCGATCCGCCTCCTCCTGGGCCGGCCCCCCGAGCACGCCCAGGGGATCGGACCGCACGCGGCGGTCGTGGCGGCCTTCCATTTTGCCAGCACCCGGACCGGCGCCCTCCTTGTCTTCCAGAACCGCGACGAGCTGGACGAACACCTGCGGGAAGGCGTCTTCCTGGGCGGGCACCTGAGCACACCGATCCTCGAAAGCATCTTCGTCAAGGAGAGCCCGCTCCACGATGGCGCCGTCCTCATCCGGGGCAACCGGATCGAGCGGGTGGGCGCCATCCTCCCCTTGACCCGGCAGACAGGCTTGCCGCCGGGGTACGGGACCAGGCATCGCGCCGCCATCGGCCTCAGCGAGGCGAGCGACGCCGTCGTGGTGGTCGTCTCCGAGGAACGCGGGGAGGTGGCCCTGGTCCACCGGGGAAAAGTCGACCTCGTCCAGGGGCCGGAGCACCTCGAACACGCGCTGCACCGAATGCTGCGCTGGAGGAGGCAACCGGAAAAACCTCAGGGCTGGCGCCGCGAGGTGCTGTGGCAGGCGGGGGGGTTCCTCGCGACCTTGGGCGTCGTCTCGGCGTACTGGGGGATTTACCTCGGTCGTCAGCTCTCCTTGACCACCATCACCATCCCGATCCATTACCGCAACCTTCCCGAACACATGGAGTTGCAAGCGACTACCGGGACGCGGGTGGAGGTCCAGCTCCGCGGCAAGCGCCCCCTGATCGACGCGCTCAAGCCCGAGCAGGTCGGCGCCTTCGTGGACCTCAAGGGCGCGGTCGCGGGGGCTCACCAGCTGGTCCGCCTGAATGCCGAAAATATCGAGGTCCCCCTGGGTCTGGAGGTGGTGCGGGTGTCCCCCTCGGTCCTCAGGTTGGACCTGGAGCCGCGGATCGAGAAGCAGGTCCGGGTCGATCCGAAGCTCGTCGGTTCGCCACCGCGGGGATATCGGATCGTGCGGGTCGCCGTCCGGCCGGAGGTCGTCAAGGTCACCGGACCTGAGTCGATCGTGGGTGCCTTGACAGGGGTGTCCACGCTGCCGATCGACCTCCGCGGCCTCGATCCCAAGAACCGGCAAAAGACCGTCGATGCGGCCCTGGTGCTCTTCCCGGCTTCGGTGCGGCTGGTGGAGGGGGAGGACAAGCGGGTCCAGGTGTCCATCCAACTCGCCCCCGGGCCGGTACGGGCGCCTGAATAGCCGGGTTTCCGAGGGTCTGTTACGCATTCCAGATCTTTTGTGCGCTCTGTCCGGATCTCAAATTTGAGATTTCCGATTTCCAATCAGCAGACCGAGCGCACGAGATTCCTGGAACCTGTATGACCTGCAATGCCTCGACCCGTTCTTCCAGGTCGAGGAGGTCCTCGGCCGGCACCAGGTCGGCAGGGACGCCGAACCGCTGGGCCCGCGCGGCGATGCTCGCCCGGGGGACGGCGCGGCGGACCGTATTCGGTTCGGAATCCGTGTCGGGTACAATCCGTGCGTGCCCATGACCGTGTTCGCACCGCGACCGATGACAGGCAGTCACGATCGCCCTCGCCTCTTCTGACGGAGCGCTCTCCCATGTCGGTGCTGCAACGAGCGGAGGGATGGGAATCCCTACTTGAAGGCGACGTCTGGGACCACTTGGAACGGGAGGCGCTGCCCGCGTTCTTGCAGCGGCAGAGGTGGTACGCGGGCAAGGCGCGCGCCCTGGACTCGGTGCGGATCATCGACTCGGCGCAACCCGAGGGCTTCCCCGCGACGAGCCTCCTCGCCCTGTGCGAGGCCCATTATCGCGAGGGCGAGCCGGACCTGTATTTCCTCCCGCTCGGGCTGGCCCACGGCCCCGAGGCCGAGCAACTGGTCCGGGAGGCGCCGGGGCGGATCATCGCCCGGCTCGGCGGCCCCGACGGGGGCGGCGCCCTGCTGTATGACGGCCTGTCCGACCCCGCCGCCTGCCGGGCATTGCTGATGGCGATCGAGGACGGCCGCTCGATCCCGACCCGCGCGGGGATCGTCCTCGCCCTGCGGACGACCGCGTACTCCCGGGCTCCGGCGCCGGCCGGCGTCCCCCTGGAAGTCATCCGGGGGACCGCCGAGCAGAGCAACTCGGCCGTCCTGTTCGATCAGCGGCTCTTCCTCAAGGTCTTCCGCCGCATCGAGCCGGGCATCAACCCGGACTTCGAGATCGGCAAGTTCCTCTCGGAGCGGACCCCCTTCGACCGGATCCCCAGGACCGTGGGGGCCATCGAGTATCACCGGATCGGATCCGAACCGGCGACGCTCGCCGTCCTCCAGTCCCTGGTCCGCAACCAGGGGACGGGATGGGAGCACGCCCTCCACGAGCTGCAACTGTACTACGAGGAGGTGAGTCGCCTCGCGATCCCGGTGGCGATGGTCTTCGACGAGGACGAATCCGCCTTCGAACTGAGCGTCCAAGAGGTCCCGCATCTCGTGCAACGGGTTGTGGGGGCCTATCTCAAGTCGGCCGCCACGCTCGGCCGGCGCACCGCCGAGCTCCATCGTGCCCTGGCCAGCGACGCGGACGACCCGGATTTCGCCCCGGAGCCGCTGACCGCGCCCGACCTCGCGGCGCTGCGGCGCGACATCCGGGCGCAATTCGCGAAGTCCCTGGACGTCCTGAAAGACACCCTCGACCGGCTCCCCGAGGCGATCGCCCCGCGGGCGCGTCGTGTGCTCGACGAGGCGCCTGGCCTGCTGGATCAGCTCGACCGCCTGCCCGCCCTGAAGCCGTGCTCGACCAAGATCCGCTGCCACGGCGACTACCACCTGGGCCAGGTCCTGCGGACCGACGAGGACTTCGTCATCCTCGACTTCGAGGGCGAGCCCGCCAAGTCCCTGGACGAGCGGCGCGCCAAGCAATCGCCGATCAAGGACGTGGTCGGGATGCTCCGCTCCTTCGACTACGCGGCCTTCGCGGCGCTGTTCGCGTTCACCAAGGATCGGCCCGACGACTTCGAGCGGCTGGCCCCCTGGGCCAAGGCCTGGCAGACCTGGACCTCGGCCGTGTTCCTCAGGGAATACCGCGGGGCGGTCGACGGGGCGTCGTTCCTGCCAGACGACCCCGAGGCGCTGGTGGTCCTGCTGCGGTCGTTCACGCTCGACAAGGCCCTCTACGAGCTGCTCTACGAGCTGAACCACCGGCCGGACTGGGTCCGGATCCCCTTGGCGAGCGTCGGCTCGCTCATCGACGAAGCCCGGCGGGTCGCCCCGGCCCCGACGGCCGTGCCGGTCGCCGAGGAGCCGAGCCCGGGGGCGATCACCGCGTCGCGGTTCAGTGAATTCGACCTGTACCTGCTGGCCGAGGGGACGCATTACCGGTCCTACGAGAAGTTGGGGGCGCACGTCACCGAATCGAACGGCACGCTCGCGACCAACTTCGCCGTCTGGGCCCCGAACGCGCGTGAGGTCGCGACCATCGGCGACTTCAACGGCTGGGACCCGAAGGCGCACCCGATGCGGCGGCGGGGGGAGAACGGCATCTGGGAGCGGCTGGTCCCGGGCGTCGGCGGCGGCACGCGGTACAAGTACGCGATCACCACGTCCGACGGCCGCCGCGTCGACAAGGCCGACCCCTACGGCTTCGCCGCCGAGTTTCGGCCCGGGACCGCCTCCATCGTCAGCGACCCCTCCGGCTACACCTGGGGCGACCGCGACTGGATGGCCGCCCGGCGCGACGCCAACGCCCTGTCGGCGCCGATCGCGATCTACGAGGTCCACCTCGGTTCGTGGATGCGCGTCCCGGAGGAGGGGAACCGCTGGTTGACGTACCGCGAGGTGGCGCCCAAGCTGGCCGACTACGCCTGCCACATGGGCTACACCCACGTCGAGTTCCTGCCGCTGTCGGAGCACCCGTTCGACGGCTCCTGGGGCTACCAGTCGACCGGGTACTTCGCGCCGACCAGCCGCTTCGGCGCGCCTCAGGACTTCTTCTTCCTGGTCGACACGCTCCATCAGCGCGGCCTCGGCGTGATCCTGGATTGGGTCCCCGCCCACTTCCCCCGCGACGAGCACGGCCTCGGCGACTTCGACGGCACCCACCTCTACGAGCACGCCGACCCCCGCCGGGGGCTCCACCCCGACTGGGACACCTATGTCTTCAACTACGGCCGGCCCGAGGTCGCCAACTTCCTGATCAGCAACGCGCTGTTCTGGCTCGACCGGTACCACATCGACGGCCTCCGCGTGGACGCGGTCACCTCGATGCTCTACCTGGACTACTCGCGGAAGGAGGGCGAGTGGGCCCCCAACGAGTATGGCGGGCGCGAGAACCTGGAGGCCATGGTCTTCCTGCGGCGGCTCAACGAGCGGGTGCACGCGGAGTTCCCCGAGGCCCTGACGATCGCCGAGGAGTCGGAGAACTGGCCCATGGTCTCGCGGCCGACGACCGTCGGCGGCCTGGGCTTCGACCTCAAGTGGGACCTGGGCTGGATGCACGACACCCTGACCTACATGCGCCAGGACCCGCTCTACCGCAAGTATCATCACGACCTGCTGACATTCCGGGGCCTCTACGCGTTCAACGAGAGCTACGTCCTGCCGCTGTCGCACGACGAGGTCGTCTACGGCAAGGGCTCGCTCCTGGACAAGATGCCGGGCGATACCTGGCAGAAGTTCGCGAACCTGAGGCTGCTGCTGGGCTGGATGCACGCGCAGCCGGGCAAGAAGCTGCTCTTCATGGGGGACGACATCGGCCAGTGGCGCGAGTGGAACCACGACACGAGCCTCGACTGGCACGTCGTGAACGGGCCGCTCCATCACGGCCTCCAGGACTGGGTCCGCGACCTCAACACCGTGTATCGTGGGGAGACGGCGCTGCACGAGCTCGACTGCCAGCCGATGGGATTCTCGTGGGTCGATTGCCACGACTCCGAGCAGAGCGTCATCAGCCTGATCCGGAAGGGAAGGACGACCCACGAGCTCGTCCTCATCGTCTGCAACTTCACCCCGATCCCGCGGGAGAACTATCGGATCGGCGTCCCGAGGGACGGATACTGGAAGGAGGTCCTCAACAGCGACGCGACGCTCTATGGCGGCAGTGGGCAGGGGAACATCGGCGGTGTCACGACTGAGCCGGTCCCCTGGCACAGCCAGCCCCAATCGCTCGACCTGACACTTCCCCCCCTGGCCATGTTGGCCATGAGGTGGCGGGCGCGATAAGCGCTTGTCAATTTCTCGTCCCTCCTTGAAGCGGGCTCGTCGGTGCTGCTATGCTGAGAATCAGGATTGTGCTGTTCGCGGCTGACGGCGCGATGGCGGCTACGACGGCCCCGCCGAGCGATTCGGCGCATGGAGGGGGTTTTTGTTTGCGCATGCGACACTGACAAATCATCACGCATCTCGATCCGGGCGGAGGAGATTCCCGACTCGTACTCTCGACCCTTCCCTCGCGGGAGAATCCGGAGGCCCGCCCCATGACCCGTTCCCTGGTCGCCATCGGAGTCGCCCTGATCGACGCGGGTGCGCAGCCCGACATAACCCGCTGGCTGATCGAGCTGCTGGGATCGACCCAACGGGTCTATCTGCCCCGGCCCCAGGTCGTGATCGACGGGCGCCAGACGCTCGTCCGGTTCGAACTCGACGAGCGCCGGTTGACCGTCGTCACGGACCGAATCGGGAGGGCGTGGTGGCGCCGCGACTATCCCGACGGGACCGTTGACGAGGGCTTCATCGGCCCTACCTCGCCTGAGTGCATCCCGCGGTTGTTCGACTGGCTCCTGGATCAAACGGTGAGCCGCGTCTAGCGCGGGGACCGCATGCCGGCCCGACGCGGCCGACGGGTTCCTGGGGCCGCCTCCAAACTCCGCGGGCAGACACAACTCTTGGTGCACGGCGCCCCGGTCGGCCAGGTCGGCTCCACCGCCCCGAAGTCATGAGGGAGTCCTTGTGTTTTGACCGGCCCGTTGTGTCTTGACCGGCCCGCCCGGAAGATGGCGAGGATACCGAACCCGGACGCGGCCATCTTCCTCCGGAAGTCGAGGGCCATAAGAATGACGGCGACGTGTGCTTTCTTTCTGCCGATGGTCCTGACCGTGATGGTCATCGGGGTTTCCATCGCCGGCGCTCAGGCGCCGCGGCGCGACATCCTCGCGGAACTCATGCGACAGAAGCTCAAACACTCCCAGTCCGTGCTCGTCGGACTGGCCGTCGAGGACTACGGCCAAATCCGCGATAATGCCATGGCCCTGAAGAAGTTGAGCGAAGATGCGCTGGCGAAGGCCGCCTTCAATCCCGACTACATCAAGCGCAACGCCGAGTTCGCGACCATCGCCGATGAGCTGGCGAGGCGGGCCAGGGACGAGGACCTCAACGGGGTGACCCTCAGCTATGTCAAGATGACCCTGAGTTGCGTCGAATGCCATAAGTTCCTGCGCGACCACCGCGTCCTCGACCCCGACTTCTTGCGCAAGGATTGAGTCCGACTGGGTTTTCCGGGATTCGACCCGGGATCGTCGCTCGAGCCCGAGGCCCGAGAAGGCATCCCGGGTGGAGTGGCCCCCAGGGAAGTGATCGTGCGACCGATGCCCTCCAGCTACGCCTGACTTGCGGAATTGCAGGAGATCGGGGGAGTAGCTGGTTGACAGAGACGACCGATCGACTTATAGTTTGCGCCACCTCGCTCACGAGCGGCGATGGGACCTCAGCTATGACGGCCCCCTGTACGAACACATCGTAGCGGCGGGGCGTGTTTCACATGCCCTCGCATCCGACGACCGGACCCAGGGCCACCCCTCCCGCCCTTCCGTTACCGCGTGACGGTGACCGTCACATCCCGGGCATGGATCCCGCGGCCTTGACTGCGCGAGGATCTGGAGGTGGCCGCATGTCTCCGATTCTAGCCCATCCCCCCTCACTGCCAGCCGCCCTGTTCTTCCCACCCCCAGACGGCCGGAGATCGACTCCGGAGTCGACCGTCGAAGAGGAACGAAACGCCCACCCTCGCCTGACCCCGACCACTGCGGAGGAGGGGCCCGCGCGGTCGTCGGATGAGGACCTGCTCCGTCGCTATCGCGATACCGGCGGGGCCGACGAATTCGACGAGCTGTTCCGCCGCTACTCGGGCGAGCTCCATCGCCACCTGACCCGCTATCTCGGAGGCCCGACGCAGGCCGAGGACGTGCTCCAGAACACCTTCCTCCAGGTCCACGCCAAGTGCCGGATGTATCATGACGGGCGACCGGCCCGCCCCTGGCTCTACGCGATCGCCAGGCACCAAGCGGTCGACGCCCTGCGGCGGGCCGGCCGGCAGGCCGCGGTCAGCCTCGATCGGCCGTCCGGGGCGGCCGAGCCCTCCGCCCTGGCCGAGCTGCTGGCCGGCGAGGGGCCCGACCCGCTGGAGGAGCTGCAGGCCGAAGAACGGCAGCGGTGGGTCCGGGACAGCATCGATCGATTGCCCGAGACGCTCCGCCAGGTGGTGGTCCTGGCCTACGACAAGGGACTGAAGTACACCGAGATCGCCGAGGTCCTGGAGATCCCCCTCGGCACGGTTAAGACGCGGCTGCATACCGCCATCATCCGACTTCGCGCGATGGCGCGGGCCGCGCAGTTGGTCGGGAGCTATTGAGCTAACGCTCCCTGGACTTGGCGGGTGACAGCCCCGGCCGGTCCCGGCCCGCGCGGGCCGGGCCAGAGGGCGCCGAAGCCCCTTCCCGGACTTCGGTCGGAGCGCTGCCCCCCCTCGGACCGCGTGCCTCGAGAGGTTGCTTGAGGAGTCGCATCGGCGGCAGAATCGCCTGGCGACGATCGAGGCTGCAATGTGGCGGCTGAAAGCGGAGGCCATGGCGGATGCCGAATGGCAGCGTCGAGCCAAGGCCGATGCCGAGCGACAATGCTGCGGGAAGACGCGTCGCGGTCGGGAGCACGGTCCGATCGCGGAGCCGCCCGCGGACAAGGCGCAGACGAACTTCACCGATACCGAGGTGTCGGTTCGTTCGACGGCAAACAGGGGTTGAGGAGTTCCGCGGCCACGCGCGGGCGAGCGTCGATGGCGCGTACCAGACCTTAATACTTATATATAATTATATAAATTTTTGAGCATGCTTGGCCGTCGTCCCGCCTGCCATCGAGAGCGTGGACGATCGACGTCTCCCAGGAGAGTCGATCACGTCGCCGAGTCCCACGGGAAGGATTCATTTTTCATGAAGATTCGAAAACTCAGAATTTCTCGATGGAAAAATCATTTCTGCCTTGACGCTCGCTAACCCGGACGCTATTTTGTAGATTGGCTATTGCTCGCGAAGGGTAATAGGAGTTGGCTATGGGAGCCCCGCCGTGCGCATAATCGCGTGGCTGGGGTTTTTTTTTGCCACCGCTGTCCGGTGGACGGACAGATCGGATCGTCATGCTGACGATCTCGCCTCGCGGTGACGGCTGCCGCACCCCGGGCCTCGGTGAGGGTCTCGACCCGATCATATGCCTCGAGGAGTCGGCAGCATGTCTCTCGTCGGGAGTGACTTCTACACGGATCGCGAGCGTCCTGAACGAGCTCGATCTTGGTTCGGCCTCGGCCACGAGCTCGTCGTGCCCCCGCGCGGCAACGCGAATCGCCAGGCGAGGGCGGTCGCCTTCGGCAAGATGGGATTCGCCCCGTGGGTCGAGGGATCGCTGAAAGCCCCCCCCGAACTGGGGTGGCCGGGGCGCGTCTTCGAGCCCCCGGCCACCCAACGAATGCCCTCCCCGGCATTTCCATGTTACGGGTCCCAGGAATTTTGTGCACCGATCTGCTGATTTGAAATTGGAATAGGAGTTACGCAGTTGCGCAGTATTCGTACACTAGGTGGAGCAGATTGGGCTTGCCGCGCAAGTGCTATCTTCTCCATATTCCGGCGCAAGC